>CACOXF010000019.1 GCA_902631125.1 uncultured Bacteroidota bacterium | reverse complement strand
AGAAAGAGCTCATTCGATTTTTGAGGAGCTTGACTGACATCTACCCTAGCGAATTGAAGCAAGCGTTTCGAAAACTACACGCGTCATTAAAGAATTTCGAAAATGACCCATATGAAAAGCGTTCATTTCTATATTTGGACATATTGTCGTGGTTGGAGAGTAAAATTGAAAATCGCTCGATAGGGGAGATCATTCGCGAAAAAGCGACTTTGCTCATACGCTAGCTGGCATTCCAAATCACATCATTCGGAGTTGGTGCGAGAAATGTCATCTCCTCTTTTTTTGTTGGATGGATCAAAGTAAGCGAACGAGCATGAAGGTGAATACTACCATTTTTATTAGGTCGTTTGGCGCCATATTTAAAATCCCCCTTGATGTGCAGTCCAACCGCTGCAAGTTGGGCGCGAATCTGGTGATGCCTTCCAGTTTCGAGTTCAATGTCTAAAACGTGATATGATTTCAGTTGTTTTACAGAACGATAATGAAGAATTGCCTTCTTTGTATATGGGGTGTTTTTGGGGAAGTGAAAAGATTTGTTTTTCGATGGGTTTTTTCTGAGATAATGCTCCAAAGTTGCCTTTGGCTTAGGAGTTCCAGAAACAATTGCTCGATATATTTTTTTGGGAACTCTTTCTTTAAACTGATGACTGAGTCGTGAGAGTGCTTTTGAAGTTCTGGCAAGTACAATCACACCTGTTGTAGGTCTATCGAGACGATGAACCAAACCCAAAAATACCTCCCCAGGCTTTTGATATTTATCCTTGATATATTTTTTTGCAAGATCAAGAAGGGACTTGTCTCCAGTTTTATCACCCTGGACAAGTAAACCAGCATTTTTGTTGACAACTAATATGTGGTTGTCTTCGTAAATGACAGAAAGCGTAAACAATTAGTACTGTTCTTTTTGATTCGGAAAGTCAACAGACTTCACGTCTGAAACATATTCTTCAATCGCTTTTTTCATATCATCGTAAAGGTTCATATATCTTCGTAAAAAGCGAGGGTTAAACTCGTTTGTTAATCCTACAAGATCGTGAATCACAAGGACTTGTCCATCCACATCAGCTCCAGCTCCAATACCAATCACTGGGATACTTAACAGTTGTGAAACTTTCTTTGCCAGCTTTGAGGGTATTTTTTCCAGAACCAATGCAAAACAGCCGAGTTCTTCTAGTTTTTTTGCATCAGAAAGAAGTTTTTTTGCCTCTTCTTCTTCCTTAGCTCGTACAGAATAGGTGCCAAATTTATAGATTGATTGGGGTGTGAGACCAAGGTGTCCCATCACAGGAATTCCTGCGTTTAGGATTTTGGTGATTGACTTTTCAATTTCTTTTCCACCCTCCATTTTGACTGCGTGAGCGCCAGACTCTTTCATAATTCTTATCGATGAACGAAGCGCCTCTTGAGAGTCTGATTGATAGCTGCCAAAAGGCAAATCCACAACAACAAGTGCACGTTTGCTGGCTCGCACAACACCCGAGGCATGATAAATCATTTGGTCAAGAGTGATCGGAACTGTTGTTTCATGACCTGACATAACATTTGACGCAGAATCGCCAACAAGGATCACATCCACATGAGCAGCATCCACAACAGTCGCCATAGAATAGTCGTATGCAGTGAGCATAGAGATCTTCTCTTTAGAAGCTTTCATCTCACTAAGACTATTTGTGGTAACTCTCTTATAATCTTTTACTGAACTAGACATGGCACAAATTTGCTCAAAAATACATTATATAGTTGAACAATGCGATAACTGACACCCTGTCAGTATAACGCCAATGGCATAGTCATTGAACCTGTTTATAAAAATTATTAATCATGAGTAAAATAATCGGTATTGATTTAGGTACAACAAATTCCTGTGTTTCTGTTATGGAAGGAAATGAGCCTGTTGTGATTCCAAATGCAGAGGGAAAACGAACAACTCCTTCTGTTATTGCTTTTGTAGAAGGTGGTGAAATCAAGGTTGGTGATCCAGCAAAACGACAAGCTGTGACCAATCCAACCAAAACCATTTCCTCTGTCAAGCGATTTATGGGTAATAAGTTTTCTGAATCAACTAAAGAAGCAAAACGTGTTCCGTATTCAGTTGTGAAGGGTGATAATAATACCCCGCGAGTTGATATCGATGGTCGTTTGTACACACCCCAAGAGCTTTCAGCAATGATTTTGCAAAAAATGAAGAAAACAGCAGAGGATTATCTAGGACAAACTGTTACAGATGCTGTCATCACTGTCCCTGCTTATTTCAATGACGCACAACGTCAAGCTACTAAAGAAGCAGGTGAAATTTCGGGTTTAAAAGTCCACAGAATTATCAACGAGCCAACAGCTGCTGCTTTGGCCTATGGCCTTGACAAAGGCGGTAGTGATAAAAAAATAGCAGTGTATGACCTAGGTGGCGGTACATTTGACATATCAGTTCTGGAACTAGGGGATGGTGTTTTTGAGGTATTATCAACCAATGGGGATACTCACTTAGGAGGTGATGATTTCGATGAGGTGATTATCGACTGGCTTGCAAATGAGTTTAAGTCAACAGAAGATGTTGATCTTCGCAAAGACCCGATGGCTCTTCAGCGATTAAAAGAAGCAGCTGAAAAAGCCAAAATCGAATTGTCATCATCAACCCAAACAGAAATCAACTTACCTTATGTCACAGCAACTGCCTCTGGACCTAAACATATTGTACAAACTCTGACAAGAGCCAAGTTTGAGCAGCTGTCTGCTGAATTGGTGAAGCGTTCGATGAAGCCAGTTAAAAATGCACTTTCCGATGCTGGATTGTCAACTGGTGAGATCGATGAGGTCATATTGGTTGGCGGTTCAACTCGAATTCCAGTGATTCAACAAGAAGTTGAAAAATTCTTTGGAAAGAAGCCTTCAAAAGGGGTAAACCCTGACGAAGTTGTAGCTGTAGGAGCTGCAATTCAGGGAGGTGTACTCACAGGAGATGTCAAGGACGTCTTATTGTTGGATGTTACACCACTTTCTCTAGGGATTGAAACGATGGGTGGTGTTCTCACGAAGTTAATCGATGCGAACACAACAATTCCTACAAAAAAGTCACAGATTTTTTCAACAGCTGCAGACAATCAACCCTCTGTCGAGATTCATGTGTTGCAAGGCGAACGTCCAATGGCTGCTGATAATAAGACAATTGGTAGGTTTCACCTGGATGGTATTCCACCAGCACCCAGAGGTACGCCTCAGATTGAGGTTACTTTTGATATCGATGCCAATGGTTTGATTCATGTCACTGCACTTGATAAAGCAACAAACAAGTCGCAAGATATTCGTATTGAGGCTTCATCAGGTTTGACAGAAGAAGAAATTGAAAAGATGAAAAAAGAGGCAGAGGCTAATGCAGATGCAGATAAGAAAGCCAAAGAGCAAGTGGATACGCTTAATAATGCCGACGCAATGATCTTTCAAACTGAAAAGCAATTGAATGAGTTTGGGGATAAGTTGTCAGAAGACAAGAAAAAGCCAATTCAGGATGCTTTGGAATCCCTCAAAACGGCTTATGAGTCAAAGGATGTTGAAGCGATAACCCCTGCATTAGACAGCATCAATGAAGCTTGGAAAAATGCCTCTGAAGAAATGTATAAAGCACAAGCTGATCAGGGCGCTTCTTCAGATGGGCAAGCGGATGCAGGCGCATCAGCTGGCGAGACCAACGACGAGGATGTTGAGGATGTTGACTTCGAAGAAGTGAAGTAACACTTTATATTTTTGTTCGTATTACAAAAATAAACGCACTGTTAGCAGTGCGTTTTTGTATTTTAGCAAATGTTATGGATAGATTTACACTTCTCAAAAAAATCAATGAAAGAAATCGAGGGACTTTCATGCAAACCCTCAAGATTGAATTCACTGACATCGGAGATGATTTTTTGATCGCACGTATGCCTGTAACTGCTGCAGTTCATCAGCCAGATGGTGTTTTGCATGGTGGTGCTACTGCAGCGCTAGCTGAGACAGTTGGGAGTTCTGCAGCAGCCATTTTTTGTAATCAAGAAAGGCACATGCTGCGAGGAATCGACGTTTCTGCAAAGCACGTGAGAGGTGTACGAACAGGTTATGTGTATGCTAAAGCAATGCCTCTACACAAGGGCAAAACAATGCAAGTATGGTCAATTGAAATCACTGATGATGAACAGCGATTGGTGTCATCATGTTCATTGACGACACTTGTTCTTCCCCTCAAAAAATAACCCATTTGACCCAGTTATCGTTTTTTGGAGAGATTGAAAAGCACTTAAAGAGCAAATTGCCATTTGTTGTTTTTCGACATCCAAATGAGACTCTATTGACAGCATTTTTCGATCACAACCAATCGCCCAAACCAAAAACCAAATTTGTTGTCAGTCATTTTGAATCGTCAAAACATTTTTCAATTTACCCAGATCAAACCCTTCACACTGATTTTAGGGTTGATGAAATACCCAGTCAATCAAAACAGCTAGAGTGGAAAGATTTAGAACAGAAACAAAAGAATCATATAAGCCTTATTATCAAGGCTATAAACAGTATGCAAAAATCCCCTCTAAATAAGGTTGTGTTGGCAACTGCACTCGAGTGTAATAGATTATCAAAATCACCAATTGATTATTTTAAAACGATCCTAGCGCAATACAAAAACACTTTCAATTATCTGCTTTTTCATCCCAAATATGGTCTGTGGATGGGCGCAACTCCTGAACGCCTGATTACAATGCAACAGTCTCATTTGACCACAATGGCATTGGCTGGCACTCGGCCTTTGGGCAGCAGCTCATGGGGAGAAAAGGAAATGGAAGAGCAGGTGTTTGTTGTGAATGAAATTGTAAACACACTCAGCAAGTACACATCATATGCATCTATACATCATGCTGACGCAAAAACCATTCGTGCAGGACAGCTGGAGCACCTACAAACGACCATCACTGCAGAGCTAACTATTTCTCCTCTCGAAGCAGTAAACGCACTGCATCCCACACCTGCTGTTGGTGGAGTACCGAAAGAGATGGCGCTTGACTTTATCAAAACTCATGAGCAAATGGATCGATCTTTGTATGCTGGCTTTTTGGGGGTGATAGATCAAGACAAAACAGATCTGTATGTCAACCTTCGTTGCATGATGATTCAGGATGATAAGGCTTCGGTATATGTTGGAGGTGGAATCACTGAAAAAAGCAACCCTAAAGATGAGTGGCAAGAGGTGATGGATAAAGCAAACACCATGGGTCGTATATTGACGACTTAACAACTGGGTATTTTGTACATTTGCCGTTGCTATGAATCTCTCAACAATTCCTGTTGTACGCTCGGTTATTCAACAACTACTCAATTATGAGGTTTGCCATGTTGTGATCGCTCCAGGCTCTAGAAGTGCGCCCATCACTGTTGGGCTGACCACTCATAGTGGATTCACAACCTATAGCATAGTTGATGAACGATCTGCAGCTTTCTTTGCTCTTGGGCTTGCACAACAACTACAAAAACCAGTAGCAGTGCTATGTACTTCTGGCTCAGCTCTGATAAACATCTATCCTGCTATTGCAGAGGCTTATTACAGTCAGTATCCAATTGTGGTGCTGAGCGCTGATCGACCTACCTATCAAATTGATATTGGAAATGGCCAAACAATAAGGCAAAAGGGGGTGTTTTCAAAACATATTGTTTCTGAAACAGCACTTCTACAAGATGTAACGCACAACCAAGCAGCAATCATTGAGAGCAATACCCAGATGTTAATTGATTCAAAATCAACACCTAAGGAGATTGAACGCTCACAACAAGCCATTGAAAAGAAAAACAACACTAGGCTTGAAGAGGTATTGTCTCAAATGTATGTGCACAAAGGTCCTGTTCATATTAATATTCCTTTGGAAGAGCCATTGTACGACTTCGACGAGGTATCAGATTTCACTCCCCAGCAGCAACAGCAGTTGACTACCCCTAACACCAAACAGTACAAGGATTTTGCATCCAAATGGCTTGCGTCAAAACGCATTCTTTTCGTTGTCGGAACACTGCCACCCAATCGTCTAAACGAAAAGATCATTTCCATGCTTGCCAATGACCCCAGAGTTGTTGTTTTGCATGAAATCAATTCCAACATCAGCCATGACAACTTCATCGCTCATATTGATCGGGTGATCATCCCCATTGAGAAAAAGAAAAGCAGCCAAGACATTTTTCAATCGTTATGCCCTGATCTGTTGGTGACAATGGGAGGGATGGTTGTTTCGAAAAAAATCAAATCAGTATTGCGATCCTATAATAGTGTTTTGCACTATCACATTGGCACAGATCGAGCACTTGACACCTATTATTTGGGTGTACAACACATCGAGATCGAACCAAACTCTTTTTTGAGGGGGTTGGGATCTAATTCTGATACTGAATCGAGCTATCAACAACAGTGGCTTCAGCTGGCTAAGCAAAAAGAGATCGCGCATCAAAAGTTTTGTAGAAAGTTGCCCTTCAGCGATTTGTATGTGTTTGATAAAATCATGCGTTCGATTCCTAAAAATTACAATATCCAATGGGCAAATAGTTCGCCCATTCGATATGCACAACTGTTTGCCAAAGCAGGAGCATCCTCCTATTGCAACAGAGGAACAAGTGGAATTGAAGGCAGTATCTCAACAGCAGTGGGCGCATCAGTGGTTAGTGAAACACCAACGCTGATGATCACAGGTGATTTAAGTTTTTTTTATGACTCAAACGCATTGTGGAATAAATACATCCCACCCAATTTTCGATTGATATTAGTGAACAATGGTGGGGGTGGTATTTTTAGGATATTACCCAACGCCAAGGAAACACCTGATTTTGAAACATATTTTGAAACAAAGCATCGCAGAACAGCCAAATGGATGGCAAAACAATATGGCTTGTGCTACAAAAGAGTTCGAAGTGGCCTTGGTTTAAGGCTAGCATTGGGTCGATTTTACTCAGCTTCAAGTCGTGGAAAAATATTAGAAATATGCACGCCTTCTAACACCAATGATTTAGTTTTACAGACCTATTTTGATTTTTTGAGCAATCAATCAGATTAAGTCTTAATTTTGTAAAAAAATATATATGAAAGCAATATGGAAATCCATTAAAACCTATTCTGATATTTTATTTGAACATTACAATGGGGTTGCAAAAATCACCATCAATCGACCTGAGGTTTACAATGCATTTCGTCCTGAGACCAATACACAGATGCTAGATGCTATCGAGATTTGCCGTGAGCGTGACGACATCGATATCGTTCTTTTCACAGGTATTGGCGACAAAGCCTTTTGCAGTGGTGGAGATCAAAATGTAAAGGGTACTGGAGGTTATATTGGAGATGATGGCGTTCCTCGCTTGAATGTTCTAGACTTGCATAAAAGGATTCGTGAACTGCCAAAACCTGTCATTGCGATGGTCAATGGTTATGCGATTGGTGGAGGTCATGTTCTTCATGTTGTTTGTGACCTAACCATTGCGAGTGAAAATGCCATTTTTGGTCAGACTGGCCCTAAAGTTGGCAGTTTTGATGGAGGCTTTGGATCTTCTTATTTGGCACGTCATGTGGGTCAAAAAAAGGCACGTGAGATTTGGTTCTTGTGCAAGCAATACAGTGCCCAAGAAGCTTTAGAAATGGGATTGGTAAACAGAGTTGTGCCACTGAAAGACCTTGAGTCTGCAACCTTGGAATGGTGTGATCTCATGCAGCAACGTAGCCCTTTGGCACTTCGAATGATCAAGCGTAGTTTAAATGCAGAGTTGGATGGCCAACATGGCTTGATGCAACTCGCTGGGGATGCCACGCTGTTGTACTACCTCACTGATGAGGCGCAAGAAGGAAAAAATGCCTTTTTGGAAAAGCGCCGCCCTAACTTTGATAAATATCCGAAGTTCCCATAATTAACAGCCAGATCTGTGAATAAAGTCTCTTTTTTTACTTGGATTAAGGCTGCTCGCTTGCGAACAATTCCTCTTTCTATATCTGGAATACTAGTTGGTTCGTCAATAGCATATCAAAAGAATGAGTTTGATCTCGTTGTTTTCGTTTTTGCGATTCTTACAACTGTGAGTTACCAACTTTTGTCCAATTTTGCCAATGATTATGGAGATGGAGTGAAAGGTACTGACAATGAGTCAAGGCTTGGACCAAAACGAATTCTTCAATCTGGTTTGATCAGTATAGATCAGCTACGCCAAACAATCTTTTCCATCACTGCTGTTTCTGTTTTATTCACCATTTTTCTTGTGTATAGCGCCTTTGGATTGAGTCAAACCTCGCTGACCTTTTTGGGCTTAGGGTTTTTCGCAATCGTTGCTGCCATTCGATATACTATCGGTTCCAACGCATATGGTTATAAAGGCCTTGGAGATCTGTTTGTTTTTCTGTTCTTTGGCTGTGTGAGTGTTTTTGGAAGTCATTTTTTATACACAAATGAGTTTGATCCATCATTGATTTACCCTGCTTTTTCAATCGGAATGCTATCGGTTGGTGTTCTCAATATCAATAATATGCGTGATCGAGTGAACGACAAACAGTTTGGGAAAGCAACCATTGCTGTTCGTTTGGGTGCTAGATATGTTATGTTTTACCATCTGTTTTTAGTTTTAGTGCCAGTCATTTTGACCGCTGCCTATGGCTTTATATATGATGCTGTTACGGTTGTTGTATTGTCAATCATAATGTTGATTGCTGTGATGCTACACCTCAAGGTTGTTTTTCAAAACAAATCAGAGAAATTACTTGATTTAGAGCTCAAAAAAATTGCCTTTCTCACATTTTTCTATGCCATTTTGTTCAGTGTGTTTTCAATAGTTTTAGCAGTATGAAATTCACTTGGTCAAAGCATTGCCTTCAGTTCAAAACCCCAAGTGGAACATCTAGAGGGGTGCTGAACGACAAAGACAGTTGGTTGATTCAAATGACCATAGATGGAAAAACAGGTATTGGGGAATGCAGCATCATTGATGGCTTAAGCCCAGAGTCGCCTGAAATTGTTGAAGATATTTTAGAAGAAATCCCTCGATATATACATAAAGGAAAGGATTTTTTGTTGCAACACTATAGCACTTCGCCAGCCATGCAATTTGCCCTAGAGATGGCTTTTTCAGGTTTGGAGTCATCACACCCACTGCTGCATTTTGACACAGCTTTTGTTCATGACCAACAAATGATTCCAATCAATGGTTTGATATGGATGAGTGATGTTGAAAGTATGATGACCCAACTCGAACAAAAATTAAACCTTGGGTTTTCGTGTATTAAAATTAAAGTCGGAGCACTTGATTTTGCGTCTGAATGCAAACTGTTGGCTAGCATACGAAAACGATACCAGGACACTGATGTCGAGCTACGCGTTGACGCAAATGGTGCTTTTCAAACTAATGAGGTGATGCAGAAGTTGGAGCAGCTATCGAAATATAATATCCATTCCATTGAACAGCCAATTGCGCCAGGTCAATGGGACGAAATGGCTGCCATTTGCAATCAATCGCCAATCCCTATTGCACTAGATGAAGAACTAATTGGAGTGCATTCTGAAAATATTAAAGCTGATCTGTTGCAACATATAAAGCCTCAATATATCATTCTCAAACCCAGTCTTGTAGGGGGGTGGCAAGGAGCAGATCAATGGGTTTCTATTGCCGAAAAACAATCGATTGGGTGGTGGGCAACAAGTGCTTTGGAAAGTAATATTGGTTTGAACGCAATTGCACAATGGTTGAGCACCAAAGAAATCTCTATGCCTCAGGGACTTGGGACAGGAGGTCTTTTTACCAACAATATAGATACACCTTTGTATATTAGCGGGCAACATTTGGGGTTTGATCGTGTTAAACTTCAAGACTTAAACTTGAAATAATGTTTTTGGAAAATGCATTTATCGGAAAAACAGAACCACTACGTTACATTGGAGGTACATTTATCGTCATCATTGCATATTTTATCGCATCTGTCCCCTTTGGCGTTGCGATCATGATGGAGCTCGGTGCTGAAAATGTTGCTGGGATGTCAGAGAACGAAATGCTTTCAATCCTCGATCCAAACACCACTCTTTTCTACATTCTTTTGCCATTTGCAGCTGCTTTTTTTATGCTGCTATTGGTTGTTCGCTACATACATAACCTACCCATAAAATTTCTAGTCACAAGTCGCAATTCTTTCAGTTGGAACCGTGTGTTTTTTTCCTTTGGACTTATTGCAGCATTGGCAATTATATCAGTTCTAGTAGAACAATTCATTTCCCCTGAAGATTATGTTTGGAACTATGACCCCAAGAAATTTTGGGGGCTTGTTCTCATCGCAGTGATCATGATACCATTGCAAACAACTGCCGAGGAGTTGCTCATGAGAGGGTATTTATTTCAAGGGATTGGGGTAGTCTTCAAGAATCGTCTTGCTCCATTGTTGATCACATCCATATCCTTTGGATTTCTTCACGCTTTCAACCCCGAGGTTGAAAAATTGGGTAATGGACTCATTTTAGCATATATCATAACTGGCCTGTTTCTAGGCATGATTACACTACTCGACGAAGGTTTAGAGCTTTCTATTGGCTTCCACGCTGCCAATAACTTGTTCATTGCTTTACTCGTCACTGCTGACTGGACAGCTTTTCAAACAAATTCTATATATAAAGATGTTTCAGACCCTGTTTTAGTTGAGTTTCTTGTGATGCCCTTGATTCTTTATGGCGTAGTGCTGTTTATTTTTTCTAAGAAATACAAATGGCATTCTTGGACATCCAAACTCGCTGGCCCTGTTACAAAAGAATGATCATGCATGCTGATTTTCGTCTCGATGGGATTTCTTATGATCGTGACAGTCTGTTGACTTTTTCTCATGCGCTTTGCAATGCAAAAAATGAATACCAAATCGAGGTGGGTCTATTTCTCTTAGAATGGTTGTCCGACAGTCCTGATATCAAACTTCAAACCAGTGGATCGACAGGAAATCCGACTGAAATCATCGCACAAAAATCGATGTTGACTGCCTCTGCCATGACAACCATAAACACCCTAGGACTCCTACCAACTCAAAAGGCTCTTTTGTGCCTACCAGTGCGCTATATCGCAGCGAAGATGATGCTGATTCGAGCACTTTTGGCCGGCTTATGGATTGATGTTGTAAAACCCTCTTCAACCCCTAGCCCCTCAGCAAATACCTATGATTTTACTGCAATGACACCTCATCAGTTGGGGAATTCAATTGCAGATTTAAATCGTTTTAAACAGGTGATTGTGGGAGGTGCTACTGTAGATGATCATTTGCTAAGGGCAGTGAAAGGGCATGCCAGCACAATTTATGCATCCTTCGGAATGACAGAAACTTACAGTCATGTTGCTCTTCAAAACCTAAGCCGAGGAGAAGAGCATTATACTGCTGTTGCACAGGTAAAGTTTTCAAAACAAGGCGATAACTTGGTGATTCATGCTCCTCATATTGGTATCGAAAAGCTCATCACTACAGACTGTGTAGATTTGATATCATCTACCAAATTTGTTTGGAAGGGGAGAAGTGATTTTGTGATAAATTCTGGGGGGATTAAGCTGCATCCCGAACAGATTGAGAAACAGCTATCGTCAGTCATTTCAACTCCTTTTTTTGTGTTTGGGTTACCAGATCAACAATTGGGTGAATCCTTATCTATTGTATTTGAAGGCCATATCCCTGATAAGGCTCAATCAATGATTTTGAAACTCGAGACACTTCGCAAGCACGAAATGCCAAAAAATTATTTTGTACTTTCGAAATTCGTACGTCTAAACGGAAAAATCCAACGCAAATTAACTCTTCAATCAATCGATTTTCATGAAGTTCAATAAAAATGTAATTTTTGCTATTGCCTCACTGATACTAACAATCATCGGAATTGTAATTGTCCTATTGGGTGCAATAAAGTATCCTGAATATATCTATTGGTCAAGTTTAACAGGTATTGGTTTTATCGCTGTTGGGTGGGCGTTTAATGCGCTCAAAGGAAGGGTTTAATCCCCAATCATATCTTCAGGGCGAACCCATTGATCAAACTCCTCAGCTGACAGATAACCTGTAGCAATCGCAGCATCGCGAAGCGATGTGCCTTCTTCATGTGCTTTTTGTGCAATCTCTGCTGCTTTGTAATACCCAATTTTTGTGTTTAAAGCTGTAACAAGCATCAGCGAGTTGTCAACAAGCTTGTTGATCACATCAATATTTGGTTCAATCCCTTGCGCACAATGTTGATCGAAGCTCAACACTGCATCTGCAAGTAAACGAGCAGATTGTAGAAGATTGTTTGCAATGAGAGGTTTGAACACATTAAGCTCAAAATGACCTTGTGCACCTCCAAAGGCAACAGCAACATCATTGCCAATGACCTGTGCACAAACCATAGTCAAGGCCTCACATTGCGTAGGGTTGACCTTGCCTGGCATTATTGAACTACCTGGTTCATTGGCAGGAATCGACAATTCGCCAATGCCTGAGCGCGGCCCACTTGACATCACTCGAATGTCATGCGCAATTTTGTTCAACGACACTGCAACTTGCCGCAAAGCACCATGCGTTTCTACAAAGGCATCATGACTCGCCAATGCTTCAAATTTGTTTGGTGCTGTGACAAATGGGTGCCCTGTAAATTCAGCAATATATGATGCTACTCGTTCGGCATAACCCTTGGGGGCATTGATACCAGTACCGACTGCAGTTCCACCCAGTGCCAGCTCTGCTAGGTGTGGCAAGCTGTTTTCAATCGCTTTGATGCTATACCCAATTTGTGCAACATAGCCAGAAAACTCTTGCCCAAGACTAAGGGGCGTTGCATCCATCATATGCGTACGTCCGATTTTGATCACTTTTTCAAACTCTTTCGATTTTTGAGAAAGTGTTTTTTTGATTTGATGTAATGCCGGGAGTGTATTTTCAACAACCAGTTTATAGGCTGCAATATGCATCCCTGTTGGAAAGGTGTCGTTGGAAGATTGTGACTTGTTTACATCATCATTTGGATGCAGTGTTTTTTCGCCTTCACCCAACGCATGACCTGCCAACACATGACCACGATTTGCCACGACTTCATTCACATTCATATTCGATTGCGTACCTGATCCTGTTTGCCATATCACAAGTGGAAATTGGTCGTCATGCTTGCCTTCAAGGATTTCATCACATACACGAGCAATGAGGTCTCGCTTGCTCTTTTCCAGTACGCCAAGCTCAGCATTCGTATATGCAGCAGCCTTTTTGAGGTAGGCAAACCCATAAATCAATTCGATGGGTATTGACCCTGGATTTCCGATTTTAAAATTGTTTCTAGATCGTTCAGTTTGTGCCCCCCAGTACTTGTCGGCAGGGACTTTTACAACTCCTAAAGTGTCTTTTTCGGCTCGGAATGACATGAAAATAAAACTTTGTACAAAGGTAACAAAAATCAAATGCTGTTTTTATCAACCTTTCTTGTGTGCATCAAACTTTCTAAATAAATTTGCACCTAACAAACATCATGCTATGTTTACTTTTGAACAGTATCTTGGATTTATTCTGTTTCTAACCATCCTCACAACTGGATTTTGGCTGATGATTTTCCTCATCGGGTTTGTGATTCCCTATTGGTTGAGTGGAAATCTCATCGAATGGTTTAAAGAAAGAAAAAAGGCAAAGCAATCAGAGTAGCCTAGAACTCAAAGTCCCCAAAGCTTTCTTGCCCATACGACCCTCTTCCTCTCCGCTGTCTATTTTTATCTTGCCTAAATCGGTATGTAAACGTAAGGGTATAAGTCGGTTCACGCCTTTGAAATAGCCCCTCTGTTACTGCCACAGGAGTTGTTGTTTGATAGTCGTATTTTGCTGTATCAAACAAATCACTAAACCTTAGGTTGAGTGTTGCATTATCATTAAAGATTTCTTTACTCAAGGCCAAATCTGTATATAAAAACCCTTTACTCTTTCCAAATGCCGACTCGTTTGGACCTCTGTAACGCACAGATAACTGTGACTGAATTGCAAATGGCAAACTATAAGAATTACTGAAATTTCCAGACCAAGTGGTGTTATCATAGTCATAAGAGATACCCAAATAACTACCTTTTTCTATGCTTTTATAGAAGTTGACACTTGCATAGGTGCGCATGCCTTTGATCAGTCGTAAAGAAGTATTAAACTCAACGCCAAACTGTTCGTTTGTACCCAAATTGATTGGAAGTCGTCGGATGACGGGTGTTTCGATTCCATTGACTAACACAGTTTCGTCTGTTACAAGAGCAACTCGACTGACAGCATCAGTTGTTTTGCGATAATAGACAGAGCTATTCAGCGTAACTTTTTTAAATTGTTTAATGTAGCCAATGTCAACCCCATTCGAATAACTAGGATCGAGTTCTGGATTTCCTTGAAAATAACTTGTTTTACTCGATCTAGACTGAAAAGGATTTAGAGTCCAAGCATTTGGACGAGAGATTCTTCGATTGTATCCTAGCGTAACACTTGCAGTTGGATTGATTTCCCAACCCAAATTGAGCGTTGGAAAAAAATCATTGTAAGTTTTATTGTTGATGGGTGTATCAGAGTCCAGTTGCTCAACTAATATGCCAGTGTTTTCAAATCGCAACCCTAAGAGAAATGAAAAGGCGTTGAATTTTTTACCATATTGGGTGTACAGTGCATGCACCTCTTGCTCAAAGCCAAGGGTATTTGACAGGTTGGTATCGATGGTTCCAGTATTGTTTTCATCAAAGATTTTAACCTCATAATCGATAACTCTTTTGTTGTCAGTACCTCGATATCCGGCCTCAAATTGGGTGTCTTTATTTATGGGATAAACATAATCGACTTGCACCAAACTTCGATCTTGATTTTCTAATGTTGTATTGATTTCGCTATCATCTGATCGGATACCATTTTCAAAAAATGATTTGATATCAGAAATTTCTGTTTCGTCGTTGTTTTCAGTTTGGAAAGTTGCTGTTAGTTTGTGTCCTTTTTCGTTGAACTTATGCTCAAAATCAATATTGAGTTGGTTACTGTCTTCTTCATCATTTTCATTTTCAAAACGATTGGTCAGCAACACCCCATCAGTTTTATACTGCGATTGTTCGTTGATTGTTTGGTCATCTCCATCTCTTTCGTTTGTAAAATAACTCAATGTTACAGAAGATTTTTTAGTCATTTGAAAATCCATTCCAAAATTGAGATTAAAGCCTTGTCTTCTTCGATTAAAAAAGCGCTCCTCAACATATCGCTCAACAGACTCGAGAGGAGTTGTGTAAACATTGTCTTGCAAGGCTCGACCTTTGTTGGTGCGATCGCTGTATCCCGAATTTGTAAAAAAGTTAAAGTTTCCTTTACGATAGTTTAGATTTGCGGATCCATTATAGGTCTCATTTTTACCAGCAGAGAGGTTAAACACTCCATTTAGTCCTTTTAGAAACCTTTTGGCAAGGATGATGTTTATGATTCCGGTTGTTCCTTCTGCTTGATAACGAGCAGACGGCGAGGTGATTACCTCAACTTTTTCGATCGATTCTGCTGGCAGTCTTGTCAATGCTTCCACACCTCCAAGACCAATAAGACCGGATGGTTTTCCATCGACCAGTATGCGCACATTATTGTTGCCTCGAAGCTCTATGTTCCCATCGATATCAACAGAAACAGAAGGTACATTCTCTAAAACGTCTGACACTGTTCCCCCGCGAATAAGGTTGTTTTTGGCAACATTATAAACTCGCTTATCCAAACGAATTTCAACTTCTGCACTTTGCCCAACGAGATCAACTCCCTCGAGAGATTCGACAGACGAAATCAACGCAATGATTCCTATGTTGATGCTGTTATTATAAGCTTTTAAATCAGTTGTAAGGTTCTCAAAACCAATGTATTCAAACTTTAGGGTGTAGCTGTTTGGTGCTAATTTAAATTTAAAAACGCCATTATCATCAGTAATTCCTCCATTAACTAAAACACCATCTGCATCAAACGCTGATACTGTAGCGTAAGGGAGAATAGTTTTGCTATCAGCATCTACAACTGTGCCACTCATTACGATTTGGCGTGATTGGCCATAACCTGAAAATGAAAAGTAATAAAAGAAAAAAGTTAAAATAATCAAACGATGTGTCATGTTATATATTTATTTTCAATAGTTCGTTTTCCAATTGTTTTTATAAGTCATTTGATTTAGGTTGTTGATTCATCATTAAATAAGATTTGAGAAAGGGGTCTAAACCTCCATCCAGTACTGAACTAACGTCACTAGTTTCGTAGGAACTTCTCACATCTTTTATCATTTTGTAGGGTTGCATCACATAGTTTCGTATCTGCGATCCCCATTCGATTTTCATTTTGCTCGCTTCAATTGCATCTCTTGTCTTTCTTTTGTTTTGAAGCTCAATTTCATAGAGCTGTGATCGCAGCATTTGCAAGGCTCTCTCTCTGTTTTCGTGTTGTGATCTTGTTTCAGAACAACTGATTTGTATGCCTGTGGGCTTGTGGGTGAGTTGCACCTTGGTTTCCACTTTATTTACGTGTTGCCCACCAGCACCACTCGAACGAGCAGTTGTGATTTGTATATCTGCAGGATTGATGTCAACTTCGATCGAGTCATCAACCAAGGGGTAAACATAAACAGATGCAAAGCTTGTATGTCTTTTTGCATTGCTGTCAAATGGAGAAATCCTCACTAGCCTATGCACACCATTTTCTCCTTTTAGCCAACCAAATGCAAAATTGCCTTTGCACTCGAGTGTAACTGTTTTGATGCCAGCAACATCACCTTCTTGCAAATTGAGTTCCCTGACTTTATAACCATTTTTCTCTGCCCACATCATATACATTCGCATCAGCATTGAAGCCCAGTCGCAACTCTCTGTTCCACCTGCACCAGCTGTGATTTGCAGCACAGCGGAGAAAGAATCTCCTTCAGCGGAAAGCATATTTTTGAATTCCAAATCTTCGATAAAACGTATTGTTTCACTATATAATTTATTGAGCTCCACTGTCACATCATCTCCACTTTTGGAGAATTCAAGTAACACAGATAAATCATCAATTTTTGATGAAAGACTGGCAATATCCTCAAGCCATTGTTTTTTGGGTTGAAGCGCGCGTATATATGCTTCTGCTGAAGTAGTATCATCCCAAAAGTCGGGTGCAAGCGTTTTTTCCTCTTTGTTTTGAACCTCTATTGTGAGCGAATCCACGTCAAAGAGACCCCCTTAACGCATCCAGGCGATCTTTAAGCTCTGTAAATAACTCTGCTGTTAGCATTACAATTTTTTTCAAATATATACAATATTAAACCCAAAATGATGAAAACAATACACATTTTGTTTTGCTCTTTAAACAAGATTTTAAGCCAATTCTAATTTTTCTTAAAACCATAAAAATCCGTAAATTTGTCTTCTAATTAGGTAGCCCGTAATTCATTACTTATGAAAAGAAAGGTAATAGAGGCACATAACAGTTTATTGGACTTGGTTGGCAACACACCACTTATAAAACTTCATAAGACTGTTGATGGCTTTTTGGGAAGCTATTATGCAAAAGCTGAATTTGCCAATCCAGGTCACTCGAACAAAGATCGGATTGCACTACACATTGTTGAAGAGGCGGAACGAAAAAATATCATTAAGCCCGGCGATACCATAATCGAAACAACTTCAGGAAACACCGGATTTAGCATTGCGATGGCCAGTATTATCAAAGGGTATAAATGTATTTTAGCTGTTTCCTCCAAATCATCCCCAGACAAGATTGATATGCTCAGAGCCATGGGTGCCACTGTATATGTGTGCCCAGGTCATATGAAGGCTGACGACCCTCGCTCATATTATCAAGTCGCAAAACGACTGCACAACGAAATAAAGGGATCCGTATATGTTAATCAGTACTTTAACGAATTGAACACTGATGCACATTTCAGAACCACTGGCCCTGAAATATGGAAACAAACTGCTGGTCAGATCACCCATTTGGTGGCAGCAAGTGGTACAGGTGGTACAATTTCTGGAATTGGAAGGTATTTGAAATTAAAAAATCCAAACATTAAAATCATCGGAGTTGATGCCTATGGATCAGTATTGAAGAAGTTTCATGAAACATCAGAGTTTGATGAAAATGAAATATACCCTTACAGAATAGAAGGCTTAGGTAAAAACCTGATTCCTTCCACCACCCATTTTGAATACATCGATCACTTTGAAAAAGTAACAGATGAAGAGAGTGCACATGCTGCCAGAGAAATCACCAAGAAAGAAGGGATTTTCGTTGGATATACTTCTGGTGCAGCATTCCAGGCAACTCGACAACTAAATCAACAACAGTTGTTTTTTGATAAAAACAGTGTAGTGGTCATTATTTTTTGTGATCATGGATCGAGGTATATGAGCAAAATTTACAGTGATCAGTGGATGAAAGAGCAAGGTTTCTTTGATGCTAACCATTTGCAAGACGAAAAGGTAATTGAATATATTAAATAAGTATACTAAATTTATAACTCAAAAAAAATCTATGAACAACGATATTTTTGACCGAATGCGCGCGAACAGAGGTCCATTGGGAAAGTGGTCTGAGGTTGCTGAGGGTTATTTTGCTTTTCCCAAACTTGAAGGACCAATTGGCAATCGCATGTTGTTTCAAGGCAAAGAGGTGATTACGTGGAGTGTAAACGATTACCTTGGTCTTGCGAATCATCCTGACGTACGAAAAGTCGATGCTGAGGCAGCTAAAGAATATGGATCTGCATATCCTATGGGTGCTCGCTTGATGTCTGGTCACACAAGCGCACATGAACAGTTGCAAAATGAATTGGCAGCTTTTGTGAACAAAGAAGCTGCATATCTTTTAAATTTTGGATATCAAGGGATCCTCTCAACGATTGATTCACTTGTTTCAAAAAACGACGTTATCGTATATGATGTCGATTCCCACGCTTGTATCGTTGATGGCGTTAGGCTTCATTTGGGAAAACGTTTTACGTTTAAGCACAATGATATTGAAAGCCTTGAGAAAAACTTGGGTCGTGCGACCAAAGTTGTTCATGAAACAGGTGGAGGTATACTTGTGATTTCTGAGGGTGTCTTCGGCATGCGAGGTGAGCAAGGTCGATTGCGGGAAATCGTTGCGTTAAAAGAAAAATATAATTTCCGACTGCTCGTTGATGATGCCCATGGTTTTGGTACACTTGGCCAAACAGGAGCTGGGGCAGGCGTGGAGCAAGGTGTTCAAGATGATATCGATGTATATTTTGCCACCTTTGCCAAGTCAATGGCAAGTACAGGTGCATTCATTGCAGCAGATAAAGAAATCATCGATTATCTCAAATACAATATGCGATCGCAGATGTTTGCAAAATCACTCCAAATGGTGCTTGTCAAAGGTGCCTTGAAGCGTTTGGAGATGCTTCGTTCGATGCCAGAGCTCAAAGCAAACCTATGGAAGAATGTACATGCTTTGCAAACTGGTCTGAGAGAAAAAGGCTTTGATTTAGGATCAACACAAAGTTGTGTGACTCCAGTTTTTCTTGAAGGGAGCGTTCCTGAAGCAATGGTTTTGGTCAAAGACTTGAGAGAAAATTTTGGTATTTTCTGTTCAATCGTTGTTTATCCAGTGATTCCAAAAGGATTGATTTTGTTGCGACTAATTCCAACAGCTTCCCACACGCTAGAGGATGTTGAAGAAACACTCAATGCATTCTCAACAATCAGAAATCGATTGAATGATGGGTTGTATAAGCGTCTTTCGTCAAAGTTCACTGCTGAAGTAGCCGTATAACACTACTCTTGATTAATCATCACAACTGTTTCTCCCTTGCTATTTATATATCCGCGAGGCATGGCTACAGTGTTGAAGTGTATGACCACCTTGCCATCTTTGTCAATGCCAATAACACCACCATCACCCCCTTGGCTTTTGAGTTTTTCCATTAATGTATGATAGCCAGCTTCATCGAGGGTTGAAGTACCATATTTTACTTGTGCAGCAATATCATAGGTTGCTACATTTCGTATAAAATACTCTCCATGACCTGTTGCAGACAAGCCACCAACACCATTTTCGGCATATGTTCCTGCTCCTATCACAGGAACATCTCCAACGCGCCCATAGCGTTTGTTGGTCATACCGCCTGTTGAAGTTCCTGCTGCTATATTTCCATTTTCGTCTATGGCAACAGCACCCACGG
>CACOXF010000018.1 GCA_902631125.1 uncultured Bacteroidota bacterium | reverse complement strand
GATCTGAAATCTTCCATCAGGAAATTTTCGAAAATCCCCATGCTTTGTTCGTCTTGGACTGACAACACGAATCGAGACTGGATGGTCTTTCACCAAGTTGATACATCGAGAACGCGCATTGACTGGCAAATACGAAGTAAAAGTACTCATGGGGTGGATTGACTGATCGGAAGAACTTTACCGTTGTACAAATGATGCCCGTCGAGTGAAAAGTCGGCAATATAGGTTGCCATTTGTGGTGCTGAAACAGGCGCTTTGTAGTCTGGAAATGCCTCTGCAAGCATCTCTGTTTGAACAGCTCCCAATGCCAAGGCGTTACAGCGTGGGCCATTATCTTTAAACTCCTCAGCTAATAGCTCGGTAAGTATCCCTAAGGCACCCTTACTACTACTGTAGGCAGCCAGTCCTGGAAATTTGGCAGTGCCATTAACACCTCCCATACTGCTAATGTTGAGAATATGACTATCTATTGTGAGCAATGGAAGTAGATGACGAATCAATTGAGCAGCCCCAAAAACATTGACACGATAAACAGCTTCAAAATCAGCATATGTGGTCTCAGCAAATGGCTTGTTGATGAGCATCCCAGCATTATTGATGACAGCATCAAAATGATCAACTCCACATGATTGAACCCAATCGACTATTTGTTTTTCGTCAGATAGATCGATTGATTCCGCGTATATCCCTTCAATGTTTTTGAGTTCATCTGTGTTTCGAGATAAAGCCCAAACCTTATGACCCAAGTCCAAAAACCTTTCAACCAACGCGCGACCAATCCCACGACTGGCACCAGTTATAATTACATGTTTTGGAGATTGCATAGTGTTAAATAACCAAGCGTAAAGGTTGTTCTATATATTCCCTAAGTGTTTGAAGGAATTGCGCACCAGTAGCACCATCAACTGTTCGGTGGTCGCAAGCAAGTGTTAGTTTCATTGTGCTTCCAACGACAATCTCTCCATCTTTCACAACTGGTTTTTGTACAATTGCACCAACGGAAAGTATGGCTGAGTTGGGTTGGTTGATGATCGATGTAAATTCGTCTATCCCAAACATCCCAAGGTTAGAAATGGTAAAGGTACTTCCTTCCATTTCGTCAGGTGCAAGTTTTTTGTCACGAGCACGAACAGCGTAATCTTTGACATGTGTACCAATTTGTGGTAATGCCATTTCATCTGCAAATCGTACAACAGGAACAACCAATCCTTCAGGAACAGCTACTGCTACACCAATATGAACGTGGTGATTGAGCTGCATGCGATCATCATACCAGCGTGAATTTACCTGTGGGTGTTGTTTAAGTGCCAAAGCTGTTGCTTTTACAACGATGTCATTAAATGATATCTTGGTGTCGGGCAGCTCGTTGTATTGCTTTCGAAATGCAATGGCAGCATCCATGTCGAATTCTACAGAGAGATAGTAATGAGGTGCACTAAATTTAGATTCTGTAAGTCTTTTGGCAATCACCTTTCGCATCTGTGAATTTGGAATGTCTTCTGACGACTCCTGCCCTTTTGGTACAAATGGTGCTGCAATTGTTGTTGAACTGGGGACAAACTGTTCGATATCACGCTTTACGATCCTACCATACTCACCAGAGCCTTGTAATTGACGAAGATCAATTCCTTTTTCAGCAGCCATTTTTTTGGCAAGGGGTGATGCCATAATCCTTTGATTACTATTGGCAGAAGCCTGTACCCCTGTTTTTTTTACAGCTTTAGAGGGCTTGGTAAGAGTCGTTGGTGGTGGTGCACTAACATTGGTTGTTTTTGGCTCTTCTGTCTTGGGAGTGTCTGCGCTTGACGCTGCAGCCAAAACAGCAGCAACATCAGTTCCATTAGGACCAATGATTGCAAGCAAGCTATCAACAGCAGCTGATTCGCCTACCTGTACCCCAATGTGCAACAACTCTCCTGCAAAAAAAGATTCAAACTCCATGGTTGCCTTATCTGTTTCGATTTCAGCAAGGATTTCACCCTCATTAACACTATCGCCAATCTCTTTGAGCCAAGATGCAACTGTTCCTTCTTCCATGGTGTCACTTAAACGAGGCATTTTAACAACTTCAACACCATCTGGTATGATTGCTGCTGGCTGTTCTGCAGACTTTTTTGTCTGGGATTCTTCTGCTTCTGAGGTTTCTGTAGCAGATGTTACTGACTCCCCATTTAGCAAGCCACTAATATCTTCACCCTCGTCACCAATGATGGCAAGCAAACTATCAACTTCAGCACTTTCGCCTTCTGCAATTCCAATATGCAATAAAAAACCTTCATTGAAAGACTCAAACTCCATTGTGGCTTTGTCTGTTTCAATTTCAGCGAGAATATCTCCTTCTTCAACTTTATCTCCTACTTTCTTAAGCCATGAAGATACTGTTCCTTCTTCCATGGTATCACTCAATCGCGGCATGTTAACAATAATCGCCATATTATAATTTGTGTGCTATAAATGGATAATCTTTTTGCTCATAAACAGCGTCATACATCAAAGATGTTTCTGGGTATGGTGAAGATTCCGCAAAGTCTGCGCATTCTTGTACCCGTTTTTTTACATCTGCATCTATAATAGCCAACTCATCTTCAGTGGCAAATTCTTTTTTCAAAATATGTTCACGCACTTGCGTAATTGGGTCTATTTTTCGATACTCATTCACCTCATCTTTCGTTCGGTAATGCTGCGCATCAGACATCGAGTGACCTCGATATCGGTATGTTTTTGCTTCCAGGAAAGTAGGGCCATCTCCTTTACGTGCTCTGTTGATTGCTTCCGAAATACCCTCTGCAACTTTCACAGGATCCATTCCGTCTATGGGACCGCAGGGCATTTCATATCCCAAACCCAACTTCCAGATATCGGTGTGATTGGCAGTTCGTTCAACAGAAGTACCCATGGCATAGCCATTGTTCTCAACGATAAACACTACAGGTAGTTTCCATAGCATTGCTAGATTTAACGTTTCATGAAGTGAACCTTGTCGGACTGCGCCATCGCCCATATAACATAAAGTTACAGCATCACTTCCATGATATTTATCTCCGAAGGCCATTCCGGCACCGAGTGGGATCTGACCACCAACAATTCCATGACCTCCATGAAATCGATGTTCTTTGGAAAAAATATGCATCGAGCCTCCTAGACCCTGCGAAGTACCTGTTGCTTTTCCATACAATTCTGCCATCACTTTTTTGGGATCAACGCCCATACCAATTGGCTGAACATGATTTCGATAAGCAGTTATCATACGATCTTTGGACAGATCCATCGAGTGTAGTGATCCAGCAAGAACAGCCTCTTGTCCATTGTACAAGTGTAAAAATCCTCGTACTTTTTGCTGTATGTAAACAGCGGCTAGCTTGTCTTCAAACTTGCGCCAAAAAAGCATATTCTCGTACCACGCTAAATAGGTTTCTTTAGTAACTTCTTTCATAGAGTCAATATCTTTAGTGATATCTTAATGCAAAGGTAATGCTTTCACAGTTTGTGTAAAAACTGACAAAGTAATTATTTAAACAATGTCACCAATGGCTAGTTCTCTTGGCTATCACCAAAATTGAATGTTAGCGAAAATCGCAGCGTGTTTTCGAGAGGGTTGATGACTTTTGTTGCTGAAATTAAATATGAAAGATCAATATCAACGACGTTGTATTTAAAGCCTGCTCCCAATGTGATAAACTTTCTTGCGCCTTTGAGTTCATGCTCGTTAAAATATCCAGCTCGAAGAGCGAAAGCGTTGTTGTAATTAAATTCGGCTCCTAAAGCCCAGGTATACTCTTGCAACTCTTCACTAAATCCATCTGGCGCATCTCCAAACGATCTAAAGATTCCGCTGAAAAAACTCACATCAGGTTGAATATATCCAGTGATTATTTCTTCTCCATCAGAGTTTGTGGAAACAATGGGTTCGCTTGGAGTTGGCACAAGTAATTTATTGACTTCTACACCCAAAGTGAGGGTATTATAGCTGTCGAGAATGATATCAAGACCTCCTCCTACTTTGAGGTTTGTTGGTAAGTAATCTGCATAGCCGTCAGTTTCATAAGTCAGCTTAGGCCCGAGGTTACTTATGTAAAATCCACCACGCCACCTGCCGTCAAAATTGTCTAGGCTGAGCTCACCAGATTGGTAATACCCCGAAATTCCAAAGGCTACTGTGCTGGCCGCTGAGGCATCATCAGTTGCAGAGCCAAGTTTTAAATCAGAATTGATAAACGCACCTGTAACCCCCATGGAAAATGATTCATTTAGCTTTAACGCATAAGAAAAGTCCAATACAAATTCATTTGGACGCTCGATAAGAGGGTTGATAAAATCGGCAGGTGTTTGCCCAATCTCTATCTCGCCTAAACTAAAATATTTTAAGCTTGTTGCCCAGGCTGCACGTTCTGAAATAACCTTGTAATAAGAAACATTTGCCAAGAAAATATCATTGACTAATTGACTTAGGTAGGGAGTGTAGCTCACGCCAATTCCTGATTCACTGGTTGCAAAACTGTACTTTGAAGGATTCCAGTTTTGAGAAAAAGCATCAGGTGATGTTGCAACCCCTTGTTCGCCCATACCAGCTGATCTTGCGTCTGAAGTGATAAGTAAAAAAGGAACTCCAGTTGTAATCACTCGATTTTGACTGTATAAAAGTGATGTAAATAAGATCATTACTAGACCAAAAGATTTTTTCATACCAATTTTATTTCCTAATTATTCTATGAGTTTCAGTGTGCTTAGTTTCTGATAACGCAGATTTTAGGGTTATCGTGCATAAATATACTCCCTTATTTATTTCTGTACCATCATTTGATTGACCATTCCAGAAAATTTCACTATTCATGTTTGATCCTGAATACACTGTTTTATCTTCTTCCCATACTAATTTGCCATTAATATCATGAATAACAATATGTGCGTGTAAGAGTTCACGAGGCTTGTTATGAGTGACCCAAAATGTTGTTTGTTTTTCAAATGGATTGGGTACATTATAAATCCCATCGATCAAAATTTTATTGTCCTCTGACACAACAAATGCAATAGTTTTGGTTGATGGGTTATTATAAGTATCCCAAGCTGTTACTGAAAGTTCATGAGAGCCAGGGGTGAGATCGTTAAACAAATATGTAAGAGATCCAGATTGAAAATCACCCAATTTTGTACGATAGAAGTTGTTTAAAACAATAGGATTATGCGTCACTCCGTCCAACACGGCCAAGAGCTCATGCCCCAATCCACCAGACGTATTGATTCCATTTTCGTCTGAAAATTTTGCTATCAAAATAGGATTTGACCCTGTCATACCTCCACTTACAAAGTTTTCGTCATTCAAAAAAAGCTCAATATCTGGTCCTTTTGTGTCATCCTCTTGGTTAGGATTAACCCCACCAATGGAGATTTCGGTTGATAAACCTGTTTTTTTATTTGTACTGTCGTTTGAAATCGCGTAAAGGCTGATTCGTGCTTGACCCACAGGAAGTGAGATATCTTTGGGGATAATCAGCTCAATATTCCAAAATCCATTTTCAACTTCTGCATTTCCCTTAAAAACAACATTGCCAAGTGTGTTATAGGTAAATGTTCCATTTCCATCGTTGCCCAGGGTTGTTTTTTCAATCTCTTTGTCAAATATTGTCAACACTACCTCCCCATTAAATTGATCTAAAAGTTCCCCATTTTCGTTAGATACTTGTCCAGCTAGATTGACACGATCAAGCGCACGAAGTTGCTTATCTGAACTCTGTAACGAGTCAATATGACTTCCATTAATATGCGTCAATTCAACTCTTTTTTTAGGGATAGCGAGCTTGAGGGCTGGGTCCCCAATAAAGAAAATGATACGTCGCTGTGATGTTCCTGAAAATTCATTTTTTGACAAGCGCAATGCCTCCGAAATGGTTGGGTAGTCCTCCTTACCATAGGCAAACAAATGCTTGGCTATGGTTTGATTGTATGAGATTCCATTTGTCACATAAATTTGTCTTGTCGTTGAAATCAGTCCAATGACACCTCCGGCTGGATTCGCAACACTTGCCTCTCCAGCAGTGTACACTTCTGGATTATCAAATCGACTAAACTCACAAGTTGAAGTAATGAAAAGGGGATATTTTCCAGGGTTATACAGTCGCTGGGCAAGTTCTTTATCAAAGAATTTTTCTGAACCCAGGCCACTTTCACCACCATGACCAAAATAATTTATCGCAAGTGAGCCCTGAATAAACTGATTTTCAAGAGCTAAATTTACACCCGGATACCTTTCGCCAGAAGCGGAAACAGTCTGCTTAAAAGCATCTGAATGTATTTTTTGTAAATTGATGAAAGGTTTCTTGTACACGACCTGTTGACCAAGGGCATCAAGTCTTTCTTGAATAATTGCTTCCCATTCTTCATCCGGGTCATCGGAGAGAATCGTAAATGTATTTTGCCAATCACCTTGTGTCAAACTATAATCGACGGACTTGTTTACCATTGCCAAAGCACCTTCTTTAGTATCAAACAGGATTCGACCAACAGCCAGATCCATTCGATCTGAAAAACTAAGGTCTCCTTCACTATCATCCATCATCGTGTAAAAATCGTCTGACATATAGCTGTTTGCCAGATGAAAGCTGTGCAGTGCATGATAGGTCGGAACAATCATATTGTTGTTGGGCACACGATCTTTATAATCATAACTTGTGTCTCCAAACAAACACAAATACTTTGGTTTATTGTCCTCTGAATTGTTGAGATAGGCATATCGTACAGCATTGCGTATGGCTACGATATCGATGTTTCCGACGCTAAAATCATCATAAATTTCGGATAGAGCCAAGACAACGGATTTTAATCCTGAATGTGTTCGATGGTGGGCTGCAAGCTTGTTGGCCTCTTCTGTATAATCATCATGCGTAACGATGATATATTCTGCCTCTTTAGCCAATCGCTCTCGCAACTGGGGTGATGTAAATAAATCACCATAATCACTTCGTTTGGGCGTATATACATCTTTAAAATTGTGTAAATGAAAATGTTCAGTGCTTTCACTCTGGCTGAAATAAACATTTCCATTGTTAGGTTGGTGAACACTGATATTTCCATTGGTATGTAACTCCCAAACTGCATCCGTGTTAGAAGCTTTGTAGATCGCTGAAGGCTCTGTATGAACCCCAAACTGTCCATCGCCTCCATCAAGGGTTCGCTGATAGGTTAGGCGTATGTAATCAACATAGCCAATTGAAGAGCTCAGTCCTGATCCATCGTACTGCAAGTTTACATTTACATCATTTGAGGACGGAGTGAGCAATAAGCTAGCTTTATTTTCCACCGCTTTGGTTAGCACCTGTGTCGAAGAAAAGTTTAAGGATGTGCTTTCGCTTTCCACACGAACGATAAGTTGATTCGCAATTGATGACGATGCTGCAGCTGCAACTTTAACATTGATTGGGGTTGAACCAGCACGATTGACCAATTGAAATGGGTAGTCTTTAGTATCGTTGTGAAGAAGGCGATCGCCAAACCATTTTCGCCCCATTTGAGCAACATTGACCAAATCTTCTTCAAAATACAAATCGACCGATGCTGCAGTTTGTACATCTTCAACAACAGGTTGAGAAGAATTTATACTTACACGCAATCCATCTGTTCCCCCATGTGATATAATATAGTGTGATTTGTCGTGATACAAATTAATAGTAGTTTGACTATCGCTGTTCCACTCATTAGACCCATAGGCATAGAATAAAATATAATCCTCCTCATCAACAACACCATCATCCATGCCCACAAGTTGTAAGGGATTTTCAGAAAATCCATAATTAAAATCGTTTGTTTTGGAGTTTATCAATGGGATCATCTGACCACCTTTGCCGTGGATTTTAATTGTTTTTGGATCCAAATTTGAGATTGACATGCCCAAGTCGCTTAAAAATTTACCCGTGATTTTGTAAATCCCTGTTTTATCAACTTCAAATCTAAAGCCTGCTGTTGGGTGACTCGCTGTGAGAGTGCTGAATTGTTGAAAACCCTGGATTCGTGACAACGCTGTTGTCTTCGGAACAATCGTGAAACCTGTTACTGTATGAAGCTTATTGTTTTTTACTACAAAGGGTTCCATTTCAAAAACAACTTGATTGTTAGACCTTCCTTTTGTTTTGTAGATCAAAATTTCAGGAGATTCGTTAAATTGACTAAGGTCTAAATCAAGATCTTTCTCAAACGCTTGGGTCTGAATATTTCGGATATCATATGCTGTTTTTGAATGTATATTGATTGGTTTTGAAATGGTGATAGAAAAGCGCTTTCTTTGGTCATCATAGAAAACCGTTTGATTTGTAGCGCTGGGAACTTCTGTCAACAGTTCTCCCAACTGCAATTGTTGGGTACCATCCCACGAGAAACGAACTTCTGAATGCTGAGACCAAAGGAAAAGTGGCAGAAAGATGAGGGTTAACAAACGCATACTAGTACCATAACGAAAAAGTTTGAAAATTAGTGTATAAAATGTACATAGAATAAAAAGGATTCGCAATCGTTTTCATTATAAATTGTGGCTAATGGGCTTCAAATTTACACATATTTACTATCTTGCAGTCCAAAATAGAATCTGTATGTTACGTAAATGCATTTTCACTTTTGTTTTTGTGTCTGCAATCACCCTATCAATTACAGGTTGTAGCTCTAACGGTTCTGCTAAAAAAGGTGAATCATCTGCTACTGGATGGAAAATTGGAGAAAGCGGGGGTTTTGATTACAAGGGAAAGGATTACAAAGACCAAATTCAAGCGCCAAATTTAATACTAATCCACGGGGGTACCTACACCAAAGGGCGTGTTCAAGACGATGTCATGAAAGATTGGAACAATGCCCCCACACGTATGCAAGTTCGTTCATTCTACATGGATGAAACTGAAGTTACAAACCTAATGTACATTGAATATCTTGATTGGTTAAGACGTGTTTTTGCTGATCAGCCAGAGATTTATATTTCAGCTCTTCCTGACACCCTCGTTTGGAGAAATCAACTTGGTTATTATGACGACATGGTCAACAATTATCTTCGTCATCCTGCTTTCCGTAGACACCCTGTTGTTGGCGTGAGTTGGCAGCAAGCGATCAACTTTGCCAAGTGGAGAACCAATCGCGTTAATGAATTGATACTCGAAGACAAGGGCTGGATTGCTAAAGGTGCTAGAACCTCTGACGAAGTTCGAGGCATCAACAATTTTGATACCGAAACCTATCTCAAACGCCCTGATCTTGTATATGGTGGAAATTATTCTGCCGAAAACATTGATGCAGTTGAAAATGACTCTGAGAACGAAACTCAATCATTTGTTGGTAAATCTGCGCAAATTAGAGTTCGTGGCGAAGGAGATGCAGAAGATGAAATTAAGGTAACCAATGCAAGTGTTGAGTACGGTATAGTTTTACCTGAATACAGATTGCCAACTGAAACCGAATGGGAATATGCAGCACTTGGTTTAGCTGGTATACGTGAATACAACTCCTACCAAGGTAAAAAGAAATATCCATGGTCTGGCGATACTTCAAGAGTGACTCAAAGAAGAAACGCTGGTGATCAACTCGCTAACTTCAAACAAGGCCGAGGAGACTTTAGTGGTGTTGCAGGTTGGTCAAATGATGATGCTGAAATCACTGCTGATGTTCGTCAATATCCACCAAACGATTTTGGTTTGTATGGCATGGCTGGTAATGTTTCAGAATGGGTTGCCGATGTATATCGACCACTGACAAACAACGAAGTGAGCGATATGAATTATTTCAGAGGTAATATTTTTGAAAGTTATATAACTGAGGATGGAAATATATCCGTAACACAGGATTTGATTAACTACGACGATAATCCCAACGGTAGAAACGCTTATAAACAATTACCTGGATCAATTCAGAAAGAGCAAATTGAACCTCAAAATTATGGTGACGAAAATGCAAATTATCTGAGTTCTAATGGACTTGCAGCAAACAATATCGCCTATGCTGATGGAGATTTGTTGAATGCGCGAAACGCTGATGATGAAAATTCAATGATGTATAGTGATCCCTTTTCTGAAGCCAGTAAGAGGGTGCGTCAGGAAAACGAAAAGCGTTTGACGCTTGTTTCCAATACCACAAGGGTCATCAAAGGTGCCTCATGGAAAGATCGTGCTTTTTGGCTTGACCCTGCACAGCGCAGATACATGCCAGAGTTTTTGGGGGCTGATTATATTGGTTTCCGATGTGCAATGTCTTATTTGGGAAGCACCAGTAGCGACCGAAAGCCACGTGGTATCCCATCAAACTAAGTCTACAACTCTATAGTTAATAGCCATGTCAGCGCTTTATCACATTTTTAGAGATGCTGCTGGTGTCAGTACAGATACTAGAACGCTAGAGTCTGGAGAGCTTTTTTTCGCCCTTAGTGGGCCAAATTTCAATGGAAACGATTTTGCAGTACAAGCCCTCGACAAAGGAGCGTCAGCTGTCATCATCGATCAAGATATCCCTACAACTGATGATCGAATTTTTAGAGTTGATGATTCTTTAAAATGTCTACAAGAACTAGCCACTGCGCATCGAACCTCTCTAAGAACTACAATCCTAGCAATCACTGGCAGCAATGGCAAAACAACAACGAAGGAGCTTATCTATGCAGTACTCAAAGAAGACCTTAATACTGTTGCAACCAAGGGAAATCTTAACAACCAAATTGGAGTGCCCCTAACCTTACTTTCATTTAATGAAGATACAGAAATTGGGATTGTTGAAATGGGTGCCAATCATCCTGGAGAAATTACGCTTTTGACCAGCATCGCTCAACCAAATGCTGGGCTGATTACAAATTTTGGAAAGGCACATTTAGAGGGCTTTGGCAGTTTGCAAGGGGTTGTCAAAGCCAAATCGGAACTCTATGACTTCCTAAAAAGCACAAGTGGTATTCTCTTTGCCAATGCTGATGATTCAAAAATCATGGCACAGCTCAAAGAACATCACCCAATCACCTATGGAACAACTGCATCAGCTCAGTTTTTTGCAGAAGTTGATGATAAAAATGATACTATAGCCCTAGAAATCGATCGAGTGAGGATACAAACTCAGCTCAGCGGTGTTTATAATGCCTATAATACACTCGCTGCCTATGCCATTGGAAAGCATTTTGGGGTTTCAACCCAAACAGCCAAAAGTGCTCTTGAATCTTATTTACCTGACAACAATAGGTCACAGAAAATTCACAAAAACAACCTTTGTGTTACATTGGATGCTTACAATGCCAATCCAACGAGCATGAGCGCTGCCCTAGAAAGCTTTGCCAAAACTGAAGGAAGAAAAATCGCAATCCTAGGACAAATGAACGAACTGGGAGAGCACACAGAAATAGAACACCAACAGCTTGTTGAATGGGTACAAGCATCATCGATTGATGATTGCTATTGGGTTGGCGCTGCTTTTGAGCCCTTAGTATCTGCAGATAAATACTTTTCCAACACAAATCAGGCCATTGTGCACTTCTCCTCAAACCCCATTGGAGATGGATCACTTCTTGTGAAAGGGTCTCGAAGTTTAACACTTGAAAAATTAATAGACGTTATTCACTAATGGGACGCACCCTTTTATTTCTAGGCCTTGTTCTTGTAATCGTCGGAGGGGTGATATTATTGGGTGAAAAATCTGAATATAAAAATCCTCTTGACTTTCGCTTCGGTGGCGAAAACTGGACATTCTACTTTCCACTTGGTACTTCTATTGTGGTCAGTGTCCTGTTGAGCTTATTTTTTTATTTTTTCAGAAAATAGCAGCCTCAATTAAAATGAGTGGATCAACTTCCACCAATACAAGTCACATAAATCTTTCGCCCACTCGCACGATTTCTATGCTCGCACAAATAAACGCCTTGCCATGTTCCAAGCTGGGGAATTCCGTTTTTGATTGGAAATGATACTGACGACCCCAAAATACTGCTCTTGATATGAGAGGTCATATCGTCTTTTCCCTCCAAGGTATGGGTATAGTGATCGTCAGATTCAGAAACCAGTTTATTAAAATGAGTTTCAAAATCAACACGAACACTGGGGTCAGCATTCTCATTGATCGTTAGACTCGCCGAAGTGTGTTGGATAAAGACGTGTACAATTCCTGTGAAAACAGGAAGTTTGGAAGTAATATCATCAGTGATGAGGTGAAACCCTCTTGCAAAAGGCTTTAAGTTGATTTCAATTTGATAAGTCATCTTAATTGTGGGTCATACTGGATTCGAACCAGTGACTTCCGCCCTGTCAAGGCGACACTCTGAACCAACTGAGTTAATGACCCAAGGGTCGCTAAAAATAAGATAAAATCGGCAGATTGTTTATGTTTGTAAAAAAGAAATGCTACACTACTCTCGGGCGGACATTCAGCAGATGGACAAAATTTTCCGTCTAAACCTTATCAATAGTTGTACTGGTTATAAATCTGCAAATCTAATTGGTACACAATCTGATGATGGTAAAACCAACCTAGCTGTTTTTAGCAGCATCACTCATCTTGGTAGCAATCCACCACTTATTGGCTTTGTGTTACGCCCGATGACTGTCCCTAGAGATAGCTATCGTAACATCAAATCATCTTCTTTTTTTACAGTCAATCACATTCATCACAGCAATGTGGCTGATGCGCATCACACCTCTGCCAAATATCCAGAAGATGTTTCAGAGTTTAGCAAAACAGACTTCGAAGCTCAATACTTGGACGACTTTCAAGCTCCTTTTGTCAAAAATGCCAAAGTGCGATTAGCTTGTCGATTCCTCAACGAATACCCAATCAAAGAGAATAACACCCTACTTTTAGTCGGTGAGATTCTAGCGATTTATGTTGAAGATGGGATAATGGAAAGTGATGGCTGGCTAAACCTACAACGGGCTGGTTCTGTGACGATTAATGGTCTAGATGGCTATGCAAAACCAGAGCTCATTGAACGTTTCCCCTATGCAAAACCTACACGCTAATGGATTTTATTTCAGAGAAACTCCAGCAATATATTAACAAGCACAGCATGGAAGAATCTGACTTGCTCAAGGCATTGGACAGAGAAACACATCAAAAAGTGCTGCATCCTAGGATGCTCAGTGGGTCGTATCAAGGACGGCTATTGTCTTTGCTATCAAAGATGATGATGCCAAAAAAAATTCTAGAGGTTGGTACCTACACTGGCTATGCAACCCTGTGTTTGGCTGAAGGACTGGCAAAGGGGGGGTCAATTGACACCATTGACCACAATGAAGAGTTGGCAGACATGCAAAGTCGTTATTTTGACCAATCCCCTTATGAAAGTCAAATTGTTCAACACTTAGGCGAAGCCAAAAACATTCTCAAAACCCTTGCAGGACCCTATGGCTTGGTGTTTCTCGATGCCGATAAGGAAAACTACCCCCACTATTTTGATTTGATTATAGACAAACTCGAACCAGGTGGTATTCTCTTGTCCGACAATGTATTGTGGTCAGGAAAAGTATTGGAAAAAGCTACCGATGAAGCTACCTCTGCTCTGCAAGAATACAATCATAAAATCAATACAGATGTTAGAGTGGAGTCCGTTGTTCTACCGATTAGAGACGGCTTGACAATCACGAGAAAGTGCTAGCTATTTCGTTTGACTGACCCAGCGATATCTTCGACCTCGTCTTTGACTTCTTTGATGTCTTGTTCGATCTGTTTGGTGTCTAAGCCCTGTTTTTCGGCAGATTTTTCAATCTCACTCTTAATGTCTTGCGTTGCATTTCTTACTTGTCGCATACCTTTCCCCAGGGTTCGAGCGATGTCTGGTACCTTATCAGCACCAAAGACAAGAAGAATAATAAAAAACACAAAGACGAGTTCAGCTCCGCTTATAAAGTTAATCATGTAGTAAAGATAGGCAGTTCTGTTGATTCGCTCAAAACCGAAAGCCGTACATAAGAAAACCTAGACGATGGATTAAATCAAATTTAGTTGCTTTCTTTAAAGCGGTCAAAGTCTGTCATGACTTGCTCTCGTGGCCAAGAGTTATTGGTCGTATTCACATCGGCTGTTTGCTCATTGGGATCCACTTGAACACTAACAATCTCTTTTTCAGATGTCAATACACGGGTGTAACTGTTGTCGTTTTTACGCCATATCTGTACAGGATAACGCTCGGACATTGTGGAGCCATCTGCATAGGTGTACTCAACTAGAATCGGCATAACCAAACCACCGGGTTTATTAAAGGAAATTTCGTACAGATAATTGGCTTTTGCCAAGTTTTCTTGGGCAACTGTGAGTCCATTTTCTTCAAGAAATTGTGATGCATCGAGATTCGCAAATGGAGCGGCGTTTTCGTCATAGTCCTCATCGTCTTCACTGACCCGAAAAACCAAGGGTGGGAGATCCTCGATCGTGTATCCAAAACGTTCTAGTCTTTCTAAATATGCAGCGGGTGGTTCGCTCGTCACTTGTACAGTTTTAACACTTTCCACTCCGATATCAACAAAGTCTGTGGTATAAAACCAACCCCTCCAAAACCAGTCTAAATCTACTGCAGAAGCATCTTCCATAGAACGGAAAAAGTCTTCTGGGGTTGGGTGTTTAAACTTCCATCGCTGAGAGTAGGTTTTAAATGCGTGGTCAAACAGCTCTGAGCCCATGATAGTTTCACGTAGAATATTGAGAGCGGTTGCAGGTTTTCCATAGGCATTGGGACCTAGTTGATATACATTTTCAGGATTGGACATTATCGGAGCTAAAAAGTCCTGATCGTCAGACATATAAGGAACAATTTTCTTGGCCTCACCCCTTCTAGATGGGTATTTGTCTAGACCAGGGATAGATTCAGGATATCGCTGTCCAAACTCTTGCTCCGTTAAATATTGTATAAAAGTGGTTAGCCCTTCGTCCATCCAACCCCATTGACGTTCATCGGAGTTGACAATCATCGGAAAATAGTTATGTCCTATTTCATGGATAATCACCGAAATCATTCCAAATTTGACACGATCACTATAGGTCCCATCCTCATCCGGACGACCGTAATTCCAGCAAATCATGGGGTATTCCATACCTTGATTTTTAGCATGAACCGAAATAGCTTTGTGATAAGGATAGTCAAAGGTAAATCTCGATACAGTTTCCAGTGTTTGTGCAACCGCACGAGTAGACCATTCTTCCCAAAGCGGATTCCCCTCTTTAGGATACAGTGAAACAGCCATAACATCGCGGTCGCCAACCTTTACAGCCATCATATCCCAAATATATTTTTTAGATGCCGTAAAACCATAGTCCCGAACATTTTTTGCCGAAAACTTCCATGTTTTGGTTTTGTTTGTGGTGGTTTTTTCGTTAGCCTCCGCTTCTTCTTGGGTTACAATCATTACGGGCTTATCATAGGATTTTTTGGCTAGTTTATAGCGATTCATCATTTGTTTAGAAAACACCTCTTTACGATTGGTCAATTCGCCTGTGGCATCAACTATAAAGTTGGCTGGAACGGTCAGATTGACCTCGTAATCCCCAAAGGGAAGTGCAAACTCGCCATTGCCCCAGAACTGATAATTTTGCCAGCCCTCGACATCGTCGTACATACACATCCGAGGGAAAAACTGTGCAATCACATAGGCACGGTTATCATCGGCAGGAAAATACTCATAACCCGAGCGCGCGCGGTTAACCACATGGTTGTTGATATTGTACCACCATTTAATTGAAAACACAACTTGCCCACCCGACTGTAATGGGGTTGGCAGGTCAATTCGCATCATAGTTTGATTGATGATATATGGAAGGGGTTTTCCTTGGGTGTCTGTAACTTTTTCGATATTGAATCCACCGTCAAAAGGATCGCCAAGATGGTTATTGGCAAATGAGAACAACTGTGAGACTTGATCCAGAGACTGGCTGTTTTTCAAAAGAGCCGGAGAGTCTTTTTTACGGATATTCTGGTCAAGCTGTACCCATAGATACGCCAACGCATCGGGCGAATTGTTAGTATAAGTAATGGTTTCTTCTCCGTAAAGGCGTTGGGTTTCATCATCGATTTTGATGTCCATCATATAATCTGCACGTTGCTGATAGTATGCGGGACCAGGAGTACCACTAGCGGTTCGATAATCATTGGGAGTAGAAAACTCGTTGTGTAGTTGACGGAATTTGTTTTGATTGGTATGCCCTTGTTTAGGACCTTCTAGATTTTGTTCTTGGGCTATTGCCAAAGAAGGAAGTAGAAAACAGAGTGATAATATTGAGGAAATAAAAAGTTTCATTTTAAAATTTTTTGAAATATGAAGGAACTAAAAATAACGAAAAGGATTGGATTACATCATTTTTTTTAAAAATATAAAACACGAACATCAAACAACGGCTATATTGCATGCCTCTACGGATATGCACCATACACAAACCGTTGCCATAACCCCCTATAATCCACGAAAAAGATCCCGCGCCTGTCCTTGGGTTTGCAAATAGCTTTTTCGTTTTGTTGGGGTTTTGATACGCACAATATTTTGCTGGCCTTCCAACGTCTCAAATAGAATGCTGTTTGAAACAGTTAGGGTTTTTACCTCAACTACACCCTTAACCTCCAAATAGAAAACAATCTGATCGCCTTGGTACTCCATACCCAAAAAGAATGGCTGCACCTCTGTGTTATTCAGTTTCAATTCTATCTCCTTTTGGAGGTAACCGCTGGAATGAGTCACAGTTTGTGCTGCATCACTGTCAGGGTCCAAACGAAGGTTATGGTCATAGACTGTGTTAAGCATCAACTGCCAATCATCTGTGAACACACGAATCGTAATCTGTAGCGCCGATCGATCAGGGCGATAGTCAATCTCCATCGTGCTAACATAGTAAGGGTGGGTCGTGGCCTGTACAAACAGCACCCAAACAAATAACGAAAATGCGATGACACGATTCATCATCAGGGTGTTCGGGAGTTTGAATAATCATTCATTGCTGCCAAAACAATTGGATGACTGCCGCGAAGAAAATCACTTTCCATCGCTGGGGTGTTTTCAACACAAGCTAATACAAAAGCATAGATTTCGTCTGACGATAATGAATATTGGTCCTGTAAAAATTGAGAACCATAAAAATTAATCATACTGTTCACTGTTTGCAGTTGTTTGCTGAGTTTCCGACTTTCCTTAAGGCGTCTGTTGTACCCACTGATTTGCTTGTACATCCCTTCAATGTCCAATGGCATGATAGGCAATAGTAAGGTACTTAAAATCAAACTTCTCGTACTATTGTATTTTATTTTTTCACGCCTTTCCCCTTCAAAACCTGGAATCCCAACATCTTTAAAATTGATTGGGGCAGGAGGCGCAGAACTGAGATCATCAGCGAGGTTTCCAGTCAAGTTGTGAGGTTTGACAACAACCTCGTCCAACTCATTGACAGCATGCTCAATATAAACATTTATTTCAGGTTGAGCCATCACCAATGAGTCCAACACCAAGGCCTGTAGCTTGATATGAACAGCAGAAAACAAAAGTGTGTCAGTAGTTTTCGCACCAATTGAAAATTTCCCTTTTTGATTGGTGATGGTGGTTGCCCCACTGTTTTTATTCACAACATGGATACCTGAAATATCTAGAGAATCTGAAAACACCTTTCCTGAAAAGTCTTGTATGTTTTGTGAGTATGCGCTAAAACCCACAAACAATATTAAGAAGAAAAAACAGCTATTCCGTCTTTGCAAACTTTTCACTTTGCTTGATTAAAAAGTCCATCAGTTGAAATTCATTTTCTTTTTTAAGCAGATATTTTGTCTGTAATCGGCCATCGATATACTCCAAAAATAAACCGATTTTGTCTGCTGGTATATTGAGCTGGGTGGTAAAAAATGCATCTGGATATATCTGACGAATCACATCACTTGGTGCATAGATAAACTCATCACCTTCATCAACTTTCTTTTTGCGAAGGGACTTGTACATCAGCTTAAAGATATTAACAAAATCAACTCCTTCATACAGTTGGTTTTTTCGCAAAATTTCGTTCTCAACTTGTGTAGATTTATCAGACGTGTAGTCAAATTTTTTAAACTCTTCTTCTTGTAAATCCAAAAACTTTTCTGGACGAGTTGGACTGACAACCACCTCGTCTAGAGCAGTGATTTTTTCATTTACATCCACCACCAAACGATTGCGTTGTAAGATATCCTTGGTGATGATGATTGCACGAATTTCATATTGAACAGATGATATAATGAGCTCATCGCCTAGCTTTACTTCGATGGTAAATTCACCATTGCCGTCTGTTATTGTGGCATTTTCAGAGTTGGTGTTCAAAATATTGGCAGCAACTACACTGCTGTCTTGGTACAACACCTTGCCACGCAACCAAGTGCGATAGTCTTGTTGTGCTGCTGCAATAACAGCTGTGAACAACAACAATAAGGTGATTGACTTTCGCATGATTCCTCACTAAAGGTATACAATCGAAAAAGAATGTCAAAATTTTACAAGCGTTTCACAAAATGAAAGCCCAAATGTTCAAAACCCTCTCGCTCGTAAAATCGGTGCCCAGCCTTGTTTTCTTTGTAAGCATTTAGCTCTAAAGCTTCATAGCCTTTTGCTTTGAGCTGGGAAGTAATCCAGTCGAGGAATTGCTTGCCATAGCCTTTGCCTTGAAAAGGCTCGCCGATGAAAAAGTGATCGAGTTCACAACTTTTACCTGAGTAATGACGAGTTTGATACCACAACCCGCAGAACCCAATCAGTTGATTTTCCAGAAGAATGGCTATACAGTCATAGTCATGGGCAAACATGTACTTCAATCGCTGAATCAACACATCATCTGCGTATTTATAAGAGGTGAAATCTTGCATCAGGGGAACAATTTGTGCTATATTGCTCTCTGATAAATATATAAATTGTAAGTCTTGCATGGCGCCTCCAAAAATACATATTAAAACCATTTCTGCAGAAACAACTCACATTGTTCGCCATCCTGTGCTGCGATCAGGGTTGCCAAAAGAAAGCTGTGTGCTGCCTGGTGATGAGCTTCCAACAACCATACATCTGGGTGCCTACAGTCAGAATGTATTGATTGGGGTATGCACAGTCATTAACAACCCTGAAGGTGGTCCATTCACAGTACCGAATGGGCAAATTCGAGGGATGGCAGTGCTGCCCCCAAACCAAAACAGTGGTGTTGGTAGCTTGCTGGTGGAAGAAGCTGAGCGACTTGGGAAAACACTCAATTTTGAAGTCATGTGGATGAATGCTCGCAAAGGGGTGTTTGTATTTTATTCGTCGATGGGGTATAAAATCGATGGAGCTTTATTCGATGTCCCTATCTTTGGACCACATTACAGAATGAAAAAATCGATATTATGAAAGCAACGCTAAAGGGTCTATTTTTGTGTTTGACGATGCACGCTTTAGCACAACATAGTGACCTTGATTTGGTCTTGGGAAAAAAAGCTCCTAAGCTCATCAACAATATGCAAGTTGAAGTCTATGAGGCCTTTGATCGAATGCGAGCAGCAGCTGCCAAAAAAGGGATTCAGATGAAAGTGGTTTCTGCCTATCGCAGCTACAACCGCCAAAGAGAAATCTGGAATGCGAAGTATAAAGTATTTGTGCAGGAGGGGTTAGAACCCAGAGACGCTATAATGAAAATTATTACATACTCAACCCTTCCAGGAACCTCACGTCACCATTGGGGTACAGACATCGATATCATTGACAATGCCAATCCCCAATCTGGCGATGTTCTTCTGACTGAAAAATTTTATGACGATGGCCCCTCAAGCGCCCTTCGTGAGTGGATGAAAGACAATGCAGCAGCCTATGGGTTTTTTGAAGTTTACACCAACAACCCCAATCGTAAGGGATTTGCACATGAACCTTGGCACTACACTTATCACCCCCTTTCAAGGCCTTATCTAGAGGTTTTGAGAAAACATGCTTTGTCTGAAATTGCAAAAGATGATCAATTGCTCGGTCGTGCGTTCTTAGACAATGAATTTTTTGGGGCCTATACCTCAGCGCATATTCTAGATATCAATCCAATATTATTTGCTCAAGAATAGGTGCTGCTTTCGCCACGTTCTACTTATCTTTGCCGCATGAAGACAATGTTGATGATTTTGGATGGTTGGGGGATATCACCAGACCCATCTGTTTCTGCTATTGACCAAGCAAAAACACCCTATATTGATTCGCTATTTAACACTTATCCCCATGCCACATTACGCACTTATGGTATGTATGTTGGGCTGCCTAATGGTCAAATGGGAAATAGCGAAGTTGGGCATGTCAATTTGGGTGCTGGACGTGTGGTGCATCAAGACCTTGAGAAAATCAATATTGCCATGGAAAAAAACAACTTAAAAGACCAAGCTGTCTTGCAAGATGCTTTTGCTTATGCAAAAGAGAACAATGTGAAACTTCACTTTCTCGGACTGGTATCTGACGGAGGTGTGCATGCACACATCAATCATATTAAAGGTTTGATTGAGGCTGCAAACCTTTCTCAAGTTCCAGAGGTTTATGTTCATGCTTTTACAGATGGACGAGATGTTGATCCAAAATCAGGAGCTGCATTTATCGAGGAGTTGCAAGAGTGCTGTGACGCTCACAATGCACAAGTTGCCTCAGTCATTGGGCGCTACTATGCCATGGATCGAGACAAGCGTTGGGAAAGAGTGAAAAAGGCTTATGATCTTTTGGTTTATGGTCAAGGCAATACAACAACAGATTTTGTTGAAGCCATCCAAAAGAGTTATGCGAGTGGTATGACAGATGAGTTTATTGAACCACAAATCAGAGTAGGGGCTGACAATAAGCCTGTTGCAACCATTCAAGCTGGTGATGTGGTGGTGTTTTTTAATTTCAGAACAGACCGAGGACGACAG
>CACOXF010000017.1 GCA_902631125.1 uncultured Bacteroidota bacterium | reverse complement strand
CAATGATTTTGGACGAATAACAGTGCAGTCACACTGTTCTATTTTCGACCACGAAGATACGTCAAAACTAAAAATTACAGCAGTCGCAGTGGGGATATTGGATTTTGAAAAATTGCTCAACATTTGTGCTATATATGTACAAGCATAGTTGTGTCCGAATGACATAATAGTGTTGAGTTCATTTGGTAATTTGCTAACAAAATCAAGTACTTGCGCACCATGAAAATCATAAAGTTCTTCTTCGATTTGAATTTCTTCGTTGGAAAGTCCCAGTTCTGCAACCATCAACAGAGAGGTGTCGAAAGTGCGTTTGGCTGGACTTCAATGCACGCGTGTTGCAAGAAGCGCAGGATGAGAATGTTCCACTTATTGAGCGACTGCGATTTATTGGTATTTTTTCGAACAACTTAGATGAATTTTACAAAGTACGCTACGCCACAGTTAAGAGGATTGCTAGGTTAGAAGAAGCTAAAAATAAGGTGTTTGGCGATCGACCTGCTGAGGTTTTACTAAAAGAAATTACTAGCAAAACCATTGCGCTTCAAAATCAAAGTTTGGAGACACTCAATACTTTGCATGTTGCCCTTGAACAAGAAAATATTTTCATCCTCAAAGAGGATCAAATCAATAAAGAACAACAGCGTTTTATCAATATCTATTTTTCACAGGAGGTGGGACCATCACTGGTTACATTGATGCTAAACAACATCCAATCGATTTCTAAAATAAAAGACAGCAATGCCTTTTTGGCCATTAGGATGGTGCTCGATGCTAAAAAACACCCTTTTCTCGACCCCATACAATTTGCATTGATTGAAATACCTTCGTCGCTTAAGCGTTTTGTTGTTTTACCTTCTGTAGATGGCAAAACACAGCTTATGTTACTCGATGATCTTATACGCACACAGCTGTCCACAATTTTTGATGTTTTTCAGCACAATAGTATTGAGGCTCATATGGTTAAATTTAGTCGTGATGCTGAACTTGATTTTGATGATAATTTGTCCAAAAGTTATATCGAGAAAGTAGCCGAAAGTGTGAAGGATCGTTCACATGGAGAAGCAGTTCGTTTTGTCTATGATAAAGAAATAGCAGACGACACACTCTTACTGTTGATTGATCGTCTTGGGATCGATAATCGCGACAGTGTCATCGCAGGTGGGCGATATCACAACCGAAGAGATTACATCAAATTTCCTGATTTGGGTAGATCTGATTTAAAATATCAAACACAAGACCCTTTACCAATTGTAGATTTTGATTTGCACAAGAGTTTGTTTTCACAAATTGCACTCAAAGACCGCTTGATGTTTACTCCTTATCATTCTTTTTCTTATTTGGTCAAATTTCTTCGTGAGGCAGCCATTGATCCAAATGTTAAAAGTATATCGATAACCATTTATCGCCTTTCAAAACTATCCAATGTTGCAAGTGCCTTGATTCAGGCAGTTCGAAATGGTAAACGTGTTACTGTTCAAATTGAGTTGCAAGCGCGCTTTGATGAAGAGGCCAACATCGGATATGCAGAGGAAATGAAGAAGGAGGGCATAAAACTTATTTTCGGCGTTCCTGGGCTTAAGGTTCACTCTAAAATCTGTGTTATTCATCGCATTGAGGGTGATATACTCAAGCGCTATGGTTTTATTAGCACTGGAAATTTTAATGAGGATACTGCCAAAATCTACACAGACTACACACTGTTCACTTCTCATCAGCCAATATTAAAGGAAGTGGAAAAAGTCTTTCGATTTTTGGAAGCCAGTTATCGAATCAACAAATACAAGCATCTTGTAGTATCACCACACTCAACTTCTTCGTTTTTTACATCGCTGATTGAACAAGAAATCTCTTTTGTGAAAAAGGGCAAAAAAGGGCTGATTAAACTCAAAATGAACAGCTTGACAAACTATAACATCATCGAAAAGTTATATGATGCAAGTAGGGCAGGTGTACAGATTCAACTAATTGTTAGGGGTGTTTGCTGTCTAATTCCAGGGGTGAAGGGCATGAGTGAAAATATAGAAACCATCAGTGTTGTCGATAAGTTTTTGGAGCACACGCGCTTGATGGTTTTCGAAAATGATGGTGACCCTTTGGTATATCTTTCCTCAGCTGATTGGATGACACGTAACTTAGACAACCGTGTTGAGGTGTCTTGTCCGATTTATGACCCTGATATCAAGCAAGACCTGTTGGATACCTTCACTATCACTTGGAATGATAATGTGAAAGCACGCTTGTTGAACAGTGGGGAACCAAATATGTATAAAAAATCAAGTCTCCAGCAGTCTCGAACACAAATCGATTTGTATAACCATTACAAAAACAAGCTATCCTGAAGCTTAAAAAATTTGCCGCCATAGATGTTGGGTCCAATGCCATTCGGTTGTTGATCATGAACATCATTCAACGTAAAAATGAAGAACCTTTGTTTACGAAAAGCGCAATGGTTCGTGCACCCATTCGCTTGGGTTCAGATTCTTTTGTGCTAGGTGAGATTTCAACTAAAAAGAAAAAACAAATGATAGATTCCATCAAAGCATTTAAGCTATTGATGAAAGTTCATGGAGTTGATCGTTATTTGGCGTATGCAACTTCTGCCTTACGAGAGTCAAACAATGGGATGCAAATCACAGCTGAAATCCTGATAAAAACAGGGGTGAAGATTGAAATTATCGATGGCCATCGAGAGGCAGAAGTCATTGCCTCAACAGACTTGTACAAGGTTGTAAGACCAGATCAAAACTACTTGTTTATTGATGTTGGCGGTGGGAGTACTGAGTTGACAGTTTACAGTCATAGAAAGATTGTTGTTTCAAAATCTTTTAAAATCGGCACAGTGCGATTATTAAAGAAAATGGTAGACAAAAAAGTTTGGGAATCTTATAAGGCTTGGATCGCCAAATACACTTCTGATTATGATAAGATGTCTGTACTAGGCTCGGGGGGTACGATTAACTCCTTGTTTAAGTTGTCGGGTAATAGTTTTGGTGAGCCATTATCATTCGACTATATCAAGGCGAAATACAAGACCTTTAAATCGATGAACCCCAAACAGATTATGGTTGATTTCAGGTTTAACGCTGATCGTGCAGATGTAATCGAACAGGCCACAAAGATATATCTTGAGGGTATGAAGCATTCCAAATCATCTTTAATTCACGTGCCCAAAGTCGGACTTGCCGATGGGATGGTAAAGTTATTGTATAAACAGTATGGGAAGGGTTTGTTTTTGTAAAGATATCATTCAACAAAATTTCTTATTCTATACCAATAAACGCCCTAAATCGTTTACGTCAAATGTGATCTATTTCATTTTTAAATGGATATACCCAAAAAAAGGATCTTTATAAATATACATGGGTATATAAAAGTACCCAAAATTTATATACAAAAGTTTTGATTAAGCAATGCAATGAATAGTTAAATTTGAATGTTGAATGCCATTCCGCCGTGAGGCTACCCAAAATCTCTTGATGAGTTTATATGTTACCCATGCATCATTTCTTTAGTACCAAATCTTTTGATCAGTTCCCCTTCAAAAGCAAGTAGAGCTTTCCATTTTTGATCAGTTTTTTTTCGGCCGCCATAGTTACGTGCAAACTGTAAAAACATAGTATAGTGATTCGCTTCGCTGATCATCAGATTTTTATAAAAACGAGCCAACTGATTGTCTTCCAGTTTTTCTGAAAGCAATCGAAAACGCTCACAGCTACGTGCCTCAATCAAAGCCGCATAAAGCAACTTATGCACCAAATGATCCTCTCGACTACCACCCTTTGGAAAAAACAGCATCAACTGATTAACATATTCATCCTTACGCTCTCGTCCCAATTCAAAGCCTCTCTCAATCAAAAGGTCATGTACCATTTTAAAATGACTCATTTCCTCAGTAACCAAACCTATCATAGCTTGTACCAGTTCGGTTTTTTCTGGAAAGCCAATGATAAAAGAAATGGCGGTACTTGCTGCCTTTTGTTCGCAGTAGGCATGATCAACCAAAATTTCTTCGATGTTTTTTTTAACAATATCCACCCAGCGAGGATCGGTTGGGAGCTTTAGTCCTAACATAATGTTTAATTTAAATCCAAATCAAATTCCTTTCGAATATCATCAACCACTGGGTTGATTTTAACCAGTTGTTCGAATTTCTCCTTTGGTGTATATATGTAGTTTTTTTGCTCTTCCTCATTTACTTGAATAACAAGTGTAAGCAAATCATTTTTTAGTTCATCCCCCAAGGCTTCTAACACCTTTCCTTTTTCGCTTTCAAGTTCTACTTTATTGGTTTTGTTTGGGAAATTGAGATGAATTTCTGTTTTATTCTTTAACCTGGGTATATCAAGGTTTAAAAGTGCTGCCAGGTTATACTCACCCTCAGATTCCAGCCTGGAAAACAATTTCTTCCATACGCTTTCCAAACGCTCTTGCCCAACTTGTTGATCTCTTATGCTTTTTCCACTCGAAGGTTGATTGGCTTTTATGCTTTTCTGGATGGCGATACTGGACAGAGATAAGCCTGAAACTCCTTTTGACTTAATGTTCAATTCAATTCGCTTTTCGTCATCTTGCTTGTCAGTCTTCGCGGGGCTCTCGAGTTCGGTATGCTCTGGTATTGGCACTTGTTCAACTGTAATATCGACCTCTACGGCTTTGGCTGTTTCTTCAACAACAGTCACAGGTTTTTCTTTTACAACTACTTGCTTTTCTTCAGTTATTGTTTGTTTTTGTTCTATTTTTGCTGGGGGTTTGATGTAGTAGGGTTTACTCTTTTTTTTTTCATCAGTAACAGATGCAATTTGCATTAGGCAGAGTTCGACGTGCAGGCGTTGATTTTTTGAACTCTTAAAACTTAGGTCACAAGCGTTGGCCAAAGCAATTGCCTTTTCAAGAAAATAGAGTGATGCTTTTTCTGATTGTTCCAAAAACTTCTTCTTCGTAGCTTCACCAACTTCCAATAATTCAGCAGTATCCTTATGCCTACACATCCATAAGTCACGCAAATGGATTGCAAGGCCAACAATAAAATGATGTCCATCAAACCCCTTTGATAAGATTTTATCAAAAGACAAGATAACTTCTCTTATATTCCCTTCGATCAAGTCTTTGGTGAAATGCAAATAGGTATCAAAATCGAGTATACTCAGGTTGACAGAAACGTGTTGGGCAGTGATGGTTTCATTGGAAAAACTGACAATCCGATCAAAGATAGAGAGGGCATCCCTCAGGGCACCATCGGCTTTTTGTGCGATCAAATAAAGTGCTTCTTCTTCAGCCTTTACACCTTCGCTTTTAGCTATTTTTTGGAGATAGTTTTTTGCATCAGTAACGCTAATACGCTTAAAATCATAAATTTGGCAGCGTGAAAGTATCGTGGGGATAATTTTGTATTTTTCTGTTGTTGCCAGTATAAAAATGGCATGTAAAGGGGGTTCTTCCAAGGTTTTCAAAAACGCATTGAAGGCAGCTTGTGAAAGCATATGAACCTCATCTATGATATATACTTTGTAGTCTCCAACTTGTGGGGGGATACGCACCTGGTCGATAAGATTTCGAATGTCATCTACAGAGTTGTTAGATGCAGCATCCAACTCAAAAATATTGAAGGCAAAATTATTGTCATCAGCGCTCTCATCGTTTTTGGCATTGATCTTTTTGGCAAGGATTCTCGCACAGGTTGTTTTGCCCACACCTCGAGGCCCACAAAACAACAGGGCTTGTGCAAGATGGTCAGTCGCAATTGCATTATCAAGGGTTTTGGTGATAGACTCTTGACCAACAACATCTTCAAAGCGCTGTGGGCGATATTTTAAGGCCGATACCACAAATGGCTCCATAGAAACAAATATATCAAAACCGCTTGGATTTACATTTGCTTGGGAGATGTGTTTATCAACGACAAAACTTGTACTTTTGTACGGCAGGCCACCTTACCGCTACACCCAAAAGTGTAGAGGAAAGTCCGGACACCACAGCGCAGTATAGCGGGTAACGCCCGTCGTCCGCAGAGCGGATAGGACAAGTGCAACAGAAAGAAAGTACAGTTCGGCTGTAGTGAAATCAGGTAAACTCTATAAGGTGAAACGTCATGTAAACCAGCGTTTGAAAGAAGCGCTCTTGAGCTGGTGGGTAGACGGCTAGAACCCAGCAGCAATGTTGGGTCCAGATCAATGGTAAGGCACGACAGAATCCGGCTTATGGCCTGCTTTTTTATTTGTTTGCACGAACTGTAAGATTGCAAAAAAGTCATCATTTGCCTCCCTCAGCTCAATTGCAATACCCTCTGGATCCAAAATATGGGCAAACTTATCATAGGTATAACACGAGATTTCATCGACATTTCTGTTTCTACTTCATGCAAGTAATCAAGTGTTTTTTCAATGTTTTCAACCCTAAAATTGATCATAAAATCTTTTTTTGAAGGCGTAAATAATCTTTATCACTATTTAATACTGACCGTAAGAAATACTGAACTTGATCTCGGTTTTTGGCATTTCTAAATTCAAACGATGATCTGTATAGATTGAGGTTAAAACTCAAATGTTTATATCATTTGCGAATTCGACTTCGTTTTTGGCTTTAAAAAATACCGCCTACGTCAATAACTTTGAGTATGAACGTGGGGCTAGGTTTTTATTAAGATAAAAAAATTATAGGGATTTCAATATGGCTACAGTATTTGGCCCTTCGTTAAAAAGCAAATCGAAAATACTCAAGTTGGGTATAAAACCATTTTTATCACCAAACACTTGGGTGTATTCAAAATTTATATCTGCTTCATGGTTCTTTACATGAATCAGATGTCTAAAATCATCAAATTCACTTTCCTTTTCATAGGTGGTTGTTGTTTTGACAGCTGCTGGGACCTGTAGCAATTCACAAATCGTTTTGATGATTTCTTTGTTAAAATTGATGAGGGAGTCATAAGTATTTTGATAAAGAGGTTCTATATCATGTTCGTAATATTCAAAAAATGGGGATGACTGATATGCTGTTTTCACGGATAGCCAATGATTTCTTTGCCAGGGAAATGTGTTAGCAATTGATACATCCTTGTACTTTTGATGACCATCATACCCAAGGTGTTTAATAGGGATACTCAGCATAAGCTTTCCATTCGCAGCGTGGATTTCCATGCGATTCCGATAAGTTTGTTTCTGATAGTTATCTTCGACTTCCCAGACAATAGCTTGTTCCTTACAAATCGGAATCCAATGCGAAATAGGCCCAGCATAGGCAATCGGAAGTAGGGTATGGCTCATTTTGCTTTACGTCGCTTTCTAATGCGGACAAAAATTTGATAGGCAACTACAGCTGCCAAGAAGTGCCAGCGATAGGATACAGGCTCACCATCACCATTGGTTGTAGTTAATACACGATTCCATCTGATTTTCCAGTTTGACAACCCATCGTTTATTCCATTGATACTCATCCAAATGAAAATCGGCTTACCAACAATGTGATCTGCTGGAACAAAGCCCCAAAAACGACTGTCCTCCGAACGATGACGATTGTCTCCCATCATCCAATAATAGTCCTGCTCAAAGGTGTATTTATTGACAGGCTCACCATCGATCAATATCATGCTATTTTCGTAGGAGAGTGTTTTCTGTTCATAATCTCGAATCAACTTTCGATACAAGCCAATGTTGTTTTTTGTCAATTGGACAGTTACGCCTTCTTTGGGTATGACAATTGGCCCAAAATTATCTTCGTTCCAATTGTAGCGAATGTCATTTGGAAAAAAGTTTGTGTTATAAGTTTTTTGCTTGTTAATGTTGCGTATCAGACTATCAAAACTGATTTCACTTTTAACTTTTTCTGCTTCATCTAGCGTGAGAAAAATTGTTTTTCGAGTTTCTCTTAGCTCTTTGACTCGTAGGCGATATCTGCGAATGAGATCTGCTGGAATTCCTTTTGCTTGTGAAATCGCAATGAGGTTATCCCCTTGTTGAATGACATTGATATCGTTTTCATATAAGGCATTGAGTTGTTGTTGATTGAAGTTGTTTTCAATACGAAAACGCCTGGTTAAATCTGTGATTCCTGATTTTATGAGTTCTCGTGAAGAAATCCCTCTAGTGCTGTATGCAGTGTAGCTATAAAGTGGTTTTGCACGATCTGGCAGTTGTGTTCGTTCGCCATTGATGTGAATAATCCCATCGATGATTTCCAACGTATCTCCTGGAATTGCCACACAACGCTTTACATAGTTTGATTTTTTATCAATAGGCTTATCTACCCTTGCCTCTTTCTTAAAAAACTGTCGCACGGTATCCGCAGGCCAACTAAACACAACAATTTCATTTCGCTTTATACGTTGCAGCTTTGGCAATCGCATATAGGGGAGCTGTGGGTTTTTTAGGTAGGATCGCACGCGCGCTAAGGGTATGGTGTCATGCACCATTGGGAATGAAATCGCTGTTTGGGGCACTCTAGCGCCATAATGATACTTACTAACAAATAAAAAATCACCAGTCAGTAGTGTTTTTTCCAACGAACCTGTGGGGATGATATAAGGTTGTATGAGGTATGTGTGAACAAAAGTTGCAATGATCACAGCAAACAAAATTGAACTAAACCATTCTCCAAAAGCAGTTTTTGGCTTTAAACTTCTATCGCTGATGTACGCAAGTCGATCAGCGTAATTGAGTCTGTAGAGATAAAGACCAAGGGTAAAAATGACAAGAAAGGTGTCTAACGTACTTCTTCTGCCAAAACTTCGGGCGGTTTCAACCCAAACGACTGGGAAGATGATCAAATTGATAATTGGCATAAAAAACATCACTACCCACCATATGGGTCGATTGATGATTTTCATTAATATCAATGCATTATAAATCGGTATGGCTGCTTGCCAAGCTTTAAATCCTGCTCGCTGATACAACTTCCATGTTCCAAAAAAGTGTATACATTGGATGCAGAGAACAAAAAGAAGCCATTGTGTGAATGTCATATTTGAACGAACTTAATGAGTAAAATGTATTACAGTTTCATCACGTCATGCATGTTAAAGATACCCTTTTTTGCAAGAATCCATTCAGCGGCAACGACAGCACCTAAGGCAAATCCATGTCGATTGTGAGCAGTGTGAGTGATAGATATTTCGTCTATTTCAGAACGATGGGTAACTGTGTGTGTGCCAGGTACATCATCCTTTCGAATAGCAGTGATTGGAATACCCACTCCCTTGTCTTCTTTCAAATGCCATTTTTTATCTTGGGATGCTCCTTCTGCGAGTGTAATAGCCGTGCCACTTGGTTTATCAATTTTTTTTGTGTGATGTATTTCTTTAATGGAAACATCATAATGAGGATGCTTTTCCATCATTATTGCCAATTTTTTATTGAGTTCAAAAAATAAGTTTACACCCAGGCTAAAGTTAGAAGCATATATGAATGCACTATCTTGCTCTTGGCAAAGCGATTCTATTTCCCCCAACTTATCTAGCCAGCCTGTTGTACCACAGATCACAGGGATTCCCCTTTTGAGGGCATCACTGATGTTTTTGTATGCTGAACTTGGTACACTAAAATTGATTGCGACATCTGCCATATAGGACTCATTTTCATTGTCTTTATCAATTTTAGCAACAATGGTATGCCCCCGTTCAACTGCAATTTTTTCGATTGCTTTCCCCATACGGCCGTACCCTAGTATTGCGATTTTCATTTAGCAAATTTAAAAATTGAAATTAAGACTAACCCCAACATGATGATCAGCCACAACTGAATGAAAATCTATATAGGATTTAAGACTCAAATTTTGATTAAGGTTATACTGTTTGAGGTGTGCATCAATATTGGCATCAAGGATGTTAAGAAAATATGTACCGATGACGAACAGCATCGATTGATCTCTATACTGCTTATAAAAATTCATACCATCCACCAACCGATCATTATCGATGATAATGCCTTGAAACTCATCGTCAGCAAAACCTGCCAACCTTCTTTTATAAGCATTTCTATATTGCCTAAATTTAATGTTGTTGAGATCGTAGAAATAAATCGAAGCACCAATTCCCCCATAGACGATAGGAAGCTTCCAGTATCGCTTATTATATATTTGTCCCAAACCTGGTAAAACAGCAGAATAAAAAGCAGCCCTTGATGGTTGAAGAGGGTCATACTCTTTTTCACTAGATGTAGACAACTCTTGTTTTTGTCCAAAAGTGGCAAAAGAGAAAAGTAAAATGAATGGTGTTAGTTTACGAATCACTTTGGAGTCGTTTGGTCAGGGCATTAAATTCTTTTTTGGATGAAAATGGAATTACAATTTGCCCGCCTCCAGAAGAGTTGAGTTTAATTCGCACTTTCTCACCAAAAAAACTTTTATAGAAAGCAAGTTTAACTTGTACGTATGGGTTGGACGCTGAAGTTTTTTTGGTGGGTGTTGAAGCATCTGATTTCAAAAGCTTTTCAGTGGCACGCACAGACAAGCCTTTGGCTAGAATTTGTTCATAGACGCTCAGTTGTTTGCTTCGACCTTCAACAGTGATAAGCGCTCGCCCATGACCCATTGAAATAAATCCATCTCGCATTCCTGTTTGGATGATTGGATCGAGGCTAAGGAGTCGAATATAGTTTGAAATTGTAGAACGTTTTTTTCCAACGCGCTCACTCAATTCTTCATGCGTCAGTTCAATTTCTTCGATCAATCGTTGAAAGGAGAATGCGATTTCAATTGGATCTAGGTCTTCACGTTGTATGTTTTCCACCAAAGCCATTTCCAATGCCTCTTGGTCGTCGGTAATGCGGATGAAAGAAGGGATTGTTTGCAACCCAACAATTTTGGCAGCTCTCAAACGCCTTTCACCTGAGACAAGTTGATAATTATCATTTTCAATTTTTCGAACTGTAATTGGCTGAATCACACCAAGTGCATGAATAGATTTTGCTAGATCTTCAATCGATTGTTCTTTAAAGTTTGTTCTTGGCTGAAATGGGTTGACTTCGATTTTATCAGGTGGAAGTTCAACTACATTTCCAATGATTTCTTCTTTGATTGCTGAAGATTTTTCTGAGCCGTCTAACAATGCAGATAACCCACGTCCGAGCGCTTGACGCTTATTTGCTTTTGCCATTTAACTTGTTTTTTTCAATGACTTCATGTGCTAAATTTAGGTAATTTTCAGCACCTTTACTTGTACTGTCATAATCTAAAATAGATTCCCCAAAACTAGGTGCTTCACCTATTTTCACATTCCTTTGAATAATAGTGTTAAAGACCATTTCGTGGAAGTGTTTTTTGACTTCGTCAACGACTTGGTTTGAAAGCCGTAGTCTGGAGTCGTACATGGTTAGAAGCATGCCCTCAATTTCTAAATTTTTATTGTGAATACGTTGCACACTCTTAATGGTGTTAAGAAGCTTTCCGAGACCCTCCAAGGCAAAGTATTCACATTGAATTGGGATCAAAACAGAGTCTGATGTCGTGAGAGCGTTTAGAGTTAGAAGGCCAAGAGATGGAGCGCAATCGATGATCACAAAATCGTATTGTGAACGAACACCTTCCATTGCTTGAAAAAGCATGTATTCCCTGTTTGGCTTGTCAACAAGTTCGATTTCAACAGCAACCAAATCGATGTGTGCAGGTACTATGTCAACATTGATAGCAGGAACATTTGTTGTCGCCTCGCTTAGTGAAATGGAGTGCTCTAGTAATTGATAGGTTCCTTTATTTTGTTTTTCAACATCAAGGCCAAGACCCGAAGTGGCATTAGCCTGTGGATCGGCATCAATAAGCAATACTTTCTTTTCTAAAACACCTAAACTAGCTGCAAGATTGACAGCCGTTGTTGTTTTCCCAACACCACCTTTTTGATTCGCAACGGCAATGATTTTTCCCATGAGGCACATAATAAAACTGTATCTAAAAATACAATTTCGCTGCGTTTAAAAGCACATTAAAAAGTAAAAAAATTACTTTTTTTTCAACATTGTCTTTTTGAGTATTGACCAAAGTGCTTTTGGGATTTTGTCAAGCATATTAAATTGCCCTGCTCCCTTGAGCCACTCACCACCATCAAGCACAATTACTTCTCCATTGAGGTATCCCCCAAAATCCGAAATCATGTAGGCTGCTAGGTTGGCCAATTCTTGATGATCACCTACACGACCGAGGGGTACTTTTTTGGAAGGATCAAACTTTTTCACCAATGGCCCAGGCAATAGCCGATCCCACGCCCCTTTGGTGGGGAATGGTCCAGGTGCTATGGCGTTGAAACGCATTCCAAATTTTGACCATTCGACTGCCAATGAGCGTGTCATGGCCATTACACCTGCTTTTGCAGTCGCAGATGGCACAACATAGCCAGAGCCTGTGAAAGCATAAGTGGTAATGATGTTCAATACATTGACCTTCTTTTGTTTTGTTTTAATCCAGTGTTTACCAAAAACCATAGTACAGTTTTTTGTTCCCTTGAGAACAATATCTACAATGGTATCAAAGGCATTACTAGACAGGTTTTCGGTAGGGGAGATAAAGTTTCCAGCTGCGTTGTTGAGTAGCACATCAATTGGACCAAAATGATCGGATATCTGTTGGTGCATTTGTTCCACTTGCTCGTAATGTCTCACATCACATGCAACTGCAAAACACTCACCACCAGTCGATTCGTTTAACTCCTCGGCTGTTGCTCTAAGTTTTTCGATCTTGCGTGAAGTGATTGCAACCTTTGCGCCAAGCTCCAAAAAATATGAAGTCATCGCTTTACCTAGGCCACTTCCACCTCCTGTTACTACAATAACTTTTCCTGCTAAACTCCCATCACGGAGCATTTTATCTTTATGTGTCATAGGGTTAAAAATACAATTTTTAAGAAGAAGTTTTTACGCTATCCCTAAATTCTACAATGAATATATCTTCATCTGCTTTTTTGAGATAGTATTGTTCTCTTCCAAACTTTTCTAATTCGATCGAATCTGATAATTTTTGTATGATCAGTCGATCTTCATCAATTTGACGAATCAGTTCTTTTTTCTGTTGCTCGAGGTCATCGATTTTGGACTCTAAACTCCATAGGATTCGATATGAATTGGTATCAAAAAACAGCATCCAAACAATAAAAAACACACTGACCATCAAATAGATGTTTGTACCTAACTTGAACCAGCTAAAATTTCGTATCTGTTTTAGGTTCACTTGATTAATTTACTGACCAATTTACAAAAAGAACCCAATCTAGACAGATCATCCTCATTGTTGTCGAAAATATAATCAGACTCGTCTTTGAAGGGCTCAATGTGTGCAATGTGCATTGGTAATATCGTCTCTCTAAAACGTTGGTTTACTTCATTGACTGTTCGACCTCTCGTTTGAATATCCCTCGTAGTCCTTCTGCGCAAACGTGTTTCATCATCCGCATGGATAAAAATGGTATAGGTGAACAGTTCTCTCAGTGGCGTATGTGCAAAAATCAATATCCCTTCGACCAGAATGACTGGTTTTGAACTGATGCTGATAAATTGATTTGTACGTAAATGATCACTATACGAATAGACCGGTGCCTGAACTAATTTCCCTTCTTGCAGCTGTTTTATTTGTGAAATAAACAAGTCATAATCTATGGCGTTGGGATGGTCGTAGTTTAATTGGCATCTTTCCTCGAAGCTAAGGGCGTGATTGTTTTTGTAATAAGAATCTTGTGATACTCGACAAACTGTATCAGCTGTCAAATGATTAAAAGCAGCTTCAACCAAAGTTGTTTTGCCAGAGCCAGATCCACCACAAACACCTATGATCATAATTTTATCTCACTCACTTTTTTAACGTATTGCTCATCAATTATCAAATCTGAAGTGTTGCCCCAACTATTTAAAATAAAATTTGTGACATCTGCAATTTCACCATCTCCCAAACCCATGGGAGACATCGATCCATTGTATTCTACTCCATTCACGATGATTGGCCCATGGATGCCATATTTGATACTATGAACAGTGGCTTTAATATCATCTAAAAAATCAGCGTTAGAAAGGGGAGGTACAAGACCAGATTCTCCAAGTCCATTTGGCAGATGACAACGAACACAAAAATCATCATACAATAGCTTTCCACGTTCATAGCTATCTCCAAGACTTTGTTGTGCAAAAGCGATTGTTGATAAAAAGAAAAACAGCAGAGTTATTTTCATTCTTTCGGAACGATTTTATAAATCCCTTTATTTTCAACAGCAATATAAAGAAATCCATCTCCGCCAAGAATCACATCACGAACACGACCGATATCAGCAGCTATTTTTTCTCTGTAAATAACACTATTATTTTCGATAACTAGGCGTTCTAGGTAATTGAATTTCAATGATCCAACAAACAAATTTCCTTCCCAATCAGGGTATTTCGAATTGTGAACAAAAGCCATTCCAGAGGGAGCAATTGATGGGATCCAATAGTATAAAGGCTGTTCCATGCCAGGCAGCGCTTTGTCTTTGGTAATGGTAGTACCTGAGTAATTTTTACCATAGGTAATCGATGGCCAGCCATAATTTTTTCCCGCTTGAATGATATTGATTTCATCACCCCCTCTCGGACCATGTTCATGTGTCCATATCTCCCCAGTAATTGGGTGTTTGGTCATTCCTTGGGGGTTTCGATGTCCATAAGAAAACACAGCAGTTTTGGCATCCTCCATATCAACAAAGGGGTTGTCAGAAGGTATATCGCCATTTTCCATCAAACGATATACTTTCCCGCCATCTCTTCTTAGGTCTTGTGGATTTTCATCTCTTTTGCCTCTGTCTCCAATGGTGAAGTATAAATACCCATCATTGTCGAACACAATTCGAGAGCCAAAATGAGTTCCTTTTTTGGTGTTTGGTTTGGCTTTATACAATAGCGTAACGTCTTGCAAGGCATTGTCTTGTAAAACAGCACGATAGAGCGCAGTATTTCCACCAGATTCTTCTGATTCTACAGAGGATGATTGAGTGAAAAATATGATGTTATTCTTAACAAAATCGGGATGGGTTGCGATTCCCATCAACCCTCCTTGTCCTCTGACATAGGTGTTGGGTACATTTTGAATACTTGTTTTCTTTCCATTTTTAAAATGAATGAGTTCTCCTTGTTTTTCAGTAATCAACAAACTGTTGTCAGGAAGATAAGCGATGCCCCATGGTATTTCTAGATTGGGGACTACCAATTCTAAAGAGTAATTTGTTTGATCTGAAACGGAAATTTTAACATCAGTTTGCCCACAAGCAACGAAAACTTGCAGAAGTGAAATAAAAAATAAATGCTTTGTTTTCATATGTCTCAAAGAAACAAAAAAACCTAACTCTTACAAAGTTAGGCATCATGTTGTCGGGATGACAGGATTTGAACCTGCGACCCCACGCACCCCATGCGTGTGCGCTACCAGGCTGCGCCACATCCCGTAAGGATCAATTTTGTCGGGGTGGCAGGATTCGAACCTGCGACCTCCTGCTCCCAAAGCAGGCGCGATGACCGGGCTACGCTACACCCCGAAAATAGCTCTGCAAATATAAAAGTTAATGTTGCATTAACAAACCTTATTAAGAATGTTTTCCATCAATCTGATATTTGAAATGATTTGGTTAATGTTGAGACAAATGCACCAAACCACTTTAAAGGTTTTCTTAAAACATCAATGATGTAATTTTGAATGTAATACCCCTGCTTCAACAGTAGTGGCAAGTACATTGGCACAAATAAAACGATTTGCATAACACCAATGCCAAGTGCAACGAAACCACTCCCAATATTATATGGGTATCCAGCAGTTTGTAAAAATGTTTTTCCCATCTGATATGATGAACTTAATTGCCAACCCACACGCATCTTGTGTGTGGGAACCAAGTGATAAATGATCATCTTTGGATCGTACGCAATTTGATTACCAGTTTTTCGTATCCTTTGTTGTAATTCAGTTTCCTCACCATACCATCTATGAGTGCCATGCATACCATATTTGGGATTAAAACCATCATGTGCAACAAGAAGATCTTTGTGAATCAAAAGCACCCCACCACTTGCAAACTCATTTGATTGTAAGTTTTGAACATCACTGTATTTCAGCTGATTGCTAGCCCATTTGTCACGAAACCACTTTGGTTTTTTGGTCTCATACCAAGGCAGATACAACCCGCCCAAGCACTTGTAGGTTGATGATTTGATGTGTGTAAACACTCGATCAAACAAATGCTGTTCAATTTTAGCATCATCGTCTAGGTAGAGTATCCACGAGTGTTTTGCAGATTTATAACCAGTATTTCTAGCATTGCTTAAACCTTGTTGTGACTCATTAATAATCCTCAGCCAAGTATATGTATTTGAAAAATCTAACAGTGTTGTAGATGTATCATCAATTGAATTGTTATTGACGACAATGACTTCAATTGCAAATGTTTTTGGATAGAATTCAGCAATGGATTGCAAACAAATTGTCAGGATATCACTTCGATTGTAGGTACAGATCACAACTGATAACATGATTAGATATTTGAAAAAAAGTTTTGTATAGATTCCTTCATTTTTTTAGCGATTTTTTGGGGATTTGATTGGTTAGGAGTAAGATGAAACAAGATCTCGTCTAAGGGTTTTAACTTCGATAGGTATAAGCGATATAACCCAGAAACACGAATAAGTTGATGTGGCAATGTTCGTTTTCCGAAAGGTAATGAAACATCAACGACGTTTGGAAACAAGTCCAAAATACCATCAAAGCGATCTCTCTTTGCAGCATTGTTATTGAAGCCCGCATCGACAAAGACGACAGGTGTTCCCATTGCAATACAGGGAAGCGCACAATGAATCAATGAGGTAAACACCACTTTTGCCTTTTTATATCGTTCCAATAGATTTTCTACATCATTCATTCGTTGTTCGATGCTTTTGTGTTTTAGATCATTTGAAAAATGAGTGAGGTGTTGAACATGATTTTTATATGTTTTGGGTATGAGCTTGTTGACAATTGCACTTCTGTAAGATGAGATGTAGTTTTTGCGTATCACATCAACAAAGAGAATTTCATCGTTTCGATCCCCCTTGTAATGAGGTAAAGTTAAGGTCAAACATCTTGACAAATAGGACGCAACTTTGTACTTTTCTAATAACTGTTGTGTGTGTATATCTCTACATCCAACAGGTTGGTGCTGCTTAAAGTAAGCAATAGAGGCTGGACGAGTCATTTCATTTTGACAACTACTCGAAATGTGAAACGAAAGAAACAGCGAATGAATATGTGAAGCAGGAGGCCAATTGGCTCCATTGCTCATAAACCAACCATTGCACAACAGCTTAGTGGGGGTTTGATACTTATGAAGCTGTTCACGATCGCAAAACACAGCATTGTCCACCAATTTCCAAGCTGAATAGGTTTGTATATCGTCGCCTATGTTTTTGGAGTTTTTAAAATAAACAATGCCGTTTTGTGAATTAGTCATCATGAGTTATCAAGAAAAAAACTTTCATTTTAGAAGCCACTAAATTAGGCAATAATCAACTAGCCTAATCATCAAATTAACATCACAGATAAAATTGCTTATAACTTTTTGAATGTTTATTGTGGCACTGTGCTGCATTGTTTTAATTTTGAAAAAAAATGTCAATGAGCACAGAAAGTTCAACTTTAAAAACACTTATCATTGGTTCAGGGCCAGCTGGATACACAGCAGCGATCTATGCTGCAAGAGCTGATCTACGACCTGTTTTATACACAGGAATCGAGCCAGGTGGACAGCTTACCACAACAACAGAGGTTGATAATTTCCCAGGTTATCCAGAGGGTGTTGATGGCCCTGCTATGATGGTGGATTTGCAAAAACAAGCAGAGCGTTTTGGGACTGAAGTTATGATTGGTATGGCAACTGCAGTTGAATTGTCCAAAGAAGTTGGGGGAACACATAAAGTAACCATCGACAACAATAAGATTTTGGAAACCAAAACCATCATTATTGCGACAGGAGCGTCTGCCAAGTATTTAGGTTTACCTAGCGAACAGCGACTTCGTGGGGGTGGTGTTTCTGCCTGTGCAGTTTGTGATGGGTTCTTTTATAAAGAACAAGAAGTCGCCATTGTTGGTGGGGGAGATACTGCTGCAGAAGAAGCAACCTACTTGGCAAACATCTGTAAAAAAGTAACCATGCTTGTTCGCAAAGATCATATGCGTGCTTCCAAAGCTATGCAACATCGTGTCAATGCCAAAGACAATATCGATTTGCGATACAATTGCGAAATTGATGAGGTGCTAGGCGATCAACTTGTTGAAGGGCTACGTATTGTCAATAACCAAACAGGTATAAAAGAAGAGATTTCAATCACTGGACTCTTTATCGCGATTGGTCATAAACCCAACACAGAAATTTTTAAAGACCAACTCGAAATGGATAACGATGGCTATTTGATTACCGTGGGGAAATCGACAAAAACCAACTATCCAGGTGTTTTTGCCTCAGGTGATGTGCAAGACAAAGAATATCGTCAGGCTGTTACTGCTGCTGGTACAGGGTGTATGGCTGCACTTGATGCAGAACGTTATTTGGCTTCAATAGAAAGTTTATAAAACTATCTGCAAAGCGCAAGCCCCTCACAATCGTAAGCAGCACTGTAAACTACCAATCTCCAAGTAAAATTATCTTTTATATTTGGGTATGAAAATCACAAAACGTTCTATTTGGTATTTTACTGTCTTCAAATTGCCACTTGTTTATATTAGTGGTATAAGAATTTCAGAAATAAATGAAGATAGAGTTGAGGCGTCAGTGAGGTTGCGATGGATCAATCAGAATCCTTTCCGTTCGTTGTTTTGGGCTGTCCAGGGCATGGCTGCTGAACTCACGACTGGTGCACTACTGATGCGTGAGATAGAAGAACAAAAAAAACCAGTTTCGATGCTTGTGATAGGGACCAAGGCTAGTTTTTCAAAAAAAGCAAAAGGCAGGATTCGTTTTTCATGTGAACAAGCACAGGATGCGAAGGATTTGGTTCAAAAGGCGATGTCTTCTGGAGATGGCCAACTTCATTGGTTTACGAGCATTGGTATTGATGAAAGTGGTGATGAAGTCAGTCGTTTTTCATTTCACTGGTCAGTCAAAAGCAAATCGGCTTAAGACGTTGGAACCAACACAAAACTTGTGATTCAAGTCATTGCAATCATTCGATGATACTGACTTTCATCCTGATGTTATCTTTCGGCCACTCTCTTTTATCAATTGGCACACGATTGATCTTATCAACAATGTCCATTCCCTCAACTACATATCCAAACACAGTGTATTTTCCGTCTAGATGGTACGCGCCAGGAGATTGCTGTACGATAAAAAACTCATAAGGGGAAGCGAGTCGATGTGGATTTTCAATTTCACTGCTCGGCATCGATATTGCACCTCTATGATGACGCAACCCATTTCGAGTATCAGGAGGGAGTAGGTATTTGCCGATGCGTCTTCTTTTTTCTGAAGTGCTTTTATGATCCGAATTGCCCCCTTGAATAATAAAATCAGGTACGACACGATGGAAAAAAGTGCCATCAAAGTATTTTTCTTTTGTCAAATAAATAAAGTTTGCTCTGTGATAAGGTGTTTTTTCACTCAGTTCAATGACAAAACTCCCATAATCCGTTTCTATTTTCAATCGATTTTGCAGATTCTTTTTTGCATATTCGAAGAAAAAGGGAATCGCATTGTCATCTGTTAAAACAAAATCTTCTTTTTTGGGTTTTACTTCAGCAATATTGGTATTTTTACGTTCAGGGGTTGGCGCTTTTGGTGCTGGTTTTGCACTTGGCTTAGCAACACAGCCGAGCAGAATTAAGAAGCCAAAACAGTAAAGGATATATATATTATGCAATTTCATTCATTTCTAGAATTTGTATCAAAAATACGTGAATTGAATTTACCTGGTCTTGCGCAACAACTGACGATGGCTCCACCATTTCGAAAACAACTCATTAAGCAGCCAATTGACAATCCAAAAAAAGCTGCAGTTGCCTGTTTGTTCCATGAGGGCATTGATTTCGAGACTTTTTTTTATCTCATCCGACGATCAACTTACCCTGGTATTCACTCCAATCAGATTGGTTTTCCAGGGGGTCAAATCGACTCGACTGACAAAAGCCCTTGGGATGCTGCAAAGCGTGAGCTTGAAGAGGAAATTGGTATTTCATTAAAGGACGTTACGCTTATCAAAGAAATAACACCCCTCTATATTCCCCCAAGTCGCTTTTTGGTCAATTGTTTTTTGAGTTATACAACAGGAAAAACTGAGTTGATGATTGATGCCAACGAAGTTCAAAAAGTCATTCCAGTTTCTGTGTATGAGCTCCTCAATGCAAACAGTGGTTTTTCGAGTCAGGTGGGGAGCAATGGCGTTGAAGTCCCCATATATAATTTGTCAGGTAACATCGTTTGGGGAGCCACAGCCATGATGTTAGCAGAAATAAAGTCGATTTTATCTCAAGTCCAAAACTAAATCCTTTGTACATTTGATAAAAATTTCTAGTGCTTAAAAGAAATCCCTTTGGTCATTATGACATTCTAAAAACTTGGTTGATTCGTATCTTAGGCATGATTAGTCATCGAAGGTATCGGGGTTTTAATGAACTTCAAATTGAGGGTTCTAAAAACATTCTAAACCTTCCCGAACGAAATGTTCTTTTTGTTTCCAATCATCAAACATACTTTGCTGATGTTGTAGCGATGTTTCATGTGTTTAACGCCAGTTTATCTGGAAGACAAGACACCCTCAAAAATATTGGCTATTTATGGAAGCCAAAGCTCAATATTTACTTTGTCGCTGCAAAGGAAACCATGCGATCTGGTATACTTCCCAGAATCCTTGCCTATGCAGGTTCGATTTTAGTCGAGAGGACTTGGAGAGAAAAGGGAAAGGACGTCAAACGTCAAGTGAAGTTGGGTGATATTTCAAAGATCGGTACTGCATTGGATGATGGCTGGGTTATTACTTTTCCACAAGGAACTACAACCCCATTTAAGCCCATACGAAGGGGCACAGCCCACATTATCAAAACTTACAAGCCAATTGTTGTTCCCATTGTAATTGATGGTTTTAGACGTTCTTTTGACAAAAAAGGCATTTTCATAAAGAAGCGAGGAATTTTACAATCGATGGAAATCAAACAACCACTCAAGATTGATTACGAAAATGAGAGCATAGATACGATTGTAGAAAAGCTTCAGTTTGCTATCGAGCAACACCCTTCAATGATGAAAGTTATCCCTGAAAAAGAATTAAAGGCCTACGAGTCTGAAAACAAAAAACGTGAATGGTCATGAGTTATTGAATCAGCCCTGCACAGCTCACCCTTGAGCCAGCAGCTCCTGAGGGCTGTGAGACAAAATCATCTTGCCCCTGATGGACAATAACTGCTTTACCAATGATGTTTTTAGTTTCATCATCACAGTTGATACACCACAAATCTGTTTCAAAACTGATGGTCGCTTCGCCATTCTCATTCGCTTCAAAATTTCCGATATCCCCTCTGTGAAAACCTGTTTCATTTCCCCAAGCGCCATGATTCTCAAACGTTGGGTTCCAATGCCCACCTGTTGACTTACCATCTGGAGAAGAACAATCAGAAAATTCGTGTAGGTGAATGGCGTGTAATCCTGGCGTTAGTCCAGCAAATACAGCATTCATAAGAACTTGATCACCATCTTCTGAAAAGGTGATTGTGCCAGTCACATTCGAATCGCTTTTTGGCTCTGCTTCTACTACAATTGTTTTTTCTTCTGAACAAGACAAAACAGAAAATGAAAAAATCAAGTAGAACAGATGAGAAATATTATATTTTGATGTCATTTAAGCTATTTTTTAGCAATATATTCAAATTATTGATATTTGTTGTATGAAAAAGAAAGTTAACTCCTTAACCTTACTCATTTCATTATTCCTACTCTTATCATGTTCAAAGCGATATTTGAGCTCTGTATATCAACCCATCATTACTTCGCTTGACTATACAGATTTGGAGAATTGGGCTGTGTATCCTCAAAACAAGCCTTCAC
>CACOXF010000016.1 GCA_902631125.1 uncultured Bacteroidota bacterium | reverse complement strand
AGTGTATTGAGCTAATGATGTAATTATAACGTCTGTACCATCATCGTACACTCCATTAGAATTGGTGTCATCAAAAAACCTTTCCCACTGGGCAGCACCAGTTGCAGAATTAACACCTGCATAAACAGGGATATAAAAATCATAAAGGGATTTACCTTTCTGACGACCATATCGACCGTTTATATCAAGATTTTGCTCTAATCCAGTCGCTGGATCAATTGGCATAGCAGTTAACTCATTAGTAAAGCTTTCTCCATTAACTCCCAAAGAAATTGAAAAGTCATTGTTTTGGAATAAATCGTAATTTAACTCAAATTCAACACCTGTGTTAACGAGCTCACCATCATTCACTGTTATTGAAGCATAACCAACTGAAGGCCCAACTCTTCTGTCAAAGAACATATCTGTTGTAGTTTTATTATAAAACTCAAATGAGCCCTCGAGTTTATTAGCAATTTCGAATTCAGCTCCAATGTTGAATTGATTTGAGCTTTCCCAAGTTAAGTCTTTGTTTCCTTTAGTTAAAAATGCTAGGGAAATATTATCATTCAAGTTATTGATGGAGTAAATATTGTACCCAGGATACAATCCAACTCCACCTGCGTTACCAATAACTCCGTAACTTGCTTTTAACTTTAGGAAGCTTAGTGTATTTGTGTTAAAAAAATCTTCTTTAGATGCTATCCATGAAGCTCCCAATCCATAAAAATTACCCCAAGGCTCATTTATGAATCTGGAGGAGCCATCTCTATTAAATGTACCACTCAAGTAGTACTTTTCCATGTAATTTAATGTAAAGTTTGCAATGTAACTTTCGGTAGTATCCTCGTCAGTAAAACCATCTCCTGGCGCGTTTACAACTCCATTGGCAATATCTGTTCCTTGCGGCATAACCAAGTTAGTTCTTTCAGCATATAAGTAGTTGAAATCATATTGTGAGGCCACATGGGCAAGTATGAAAGATAAGTCGAAATTATCAAACTCAGTGAGATACCTAAGGTTGGTCCTTACTGTAAAGTTTTTAGTTTCGCTTCTACTACGCGTAACTTGACCACCTTGTCCTTTAGCAGGACTATAAAATGGCTCATCCATAGAAATTCCTTCACTCATAAAATATTGATAACCAAAATTATTTTCGAGTGTTAATCCTTCAGCTAAATCAATTCTTATATCATTATTAAAATTGACTGAATTCCCTTTACCTCTACTAACGTTGATGTAGGAATCAGCAACACCATTTGTTGCAAATCCAAAACCACGGCCATCCTCTAAACCATAATCGTATAGAAATCCACCATATATAGGGTCTGGAATTTTGTTTCCGTCAGAATCTCTCTTAAATAATGGATAAATATTTGGAATGTTATCTAACCACCAGAACTGACTTGAACTTGATGAACCAGTACCATTAGCGTTAGATTCACTTTGGGTGTAGTTCAAAGTGGTGTTTAAATTAATTTTGTCAGCAAATCTTTGTGTAGCTGCAATTCTAGCATTTATTCTGTTGTAAGTGGTATTGATAGCATATCCTTTATCATCTATAAATCCAAAAGATGTGTAAATGGAAGAATCATCAGATGAATCAGAAAATGTTAGTAACGCTTCATTTCTACTAGCAGATTGTAATGAATAATCTTCCCAGTTTTCAGGGTTGTATCGTCTTGTGACTCCGGGTCGAACAGTAGCTGTTGCTGGGTCAATAAGTTCAGACACATCACTAACATTCCACATATTGTAAACTTGTGAAATATCAGAAAAGTCATCATTTGTTGTACTTTCAAAAAGATTTTCATTAGCATAGGTAACTGCAGATGCGTTTGTTGCATCTGTTTGTAACATACCTCTTTGATATGCTGCTTCCCATGAAATACCAATATATTCTTCAGGTGATTTTATGACCTCATATCTATCTATTCCTTGATAATTAGAACCTGATTTAAATTCAACGCTTAACCCATTACTTCTGTCTTTACCTCTTTTAGTTGTAATTACAATTACTCCATTAGCACCTCGGGCACCATAGGGGGTTGTTGCCGAAGCGTCCTTAAGTATGGTAACAGATTTAATGTCATTAGGATTAATATCGTTTGGACTGCCAAGGAATGGGGAGTCATCTACGATTATTAAGGGGCTTCTTGAACCGTTAACAGAGCCTAAACCTCTAATTCGAATGACTGATGATGTACCTGGCTGACCACTAGTATTAAATACAGCTACACCAGGTGACTCTCCAGAAAGGGCCTGTGTGATGTTTGTAAAGGATTTTTTTTGTAAAGTTTCACCAGCTACAACTTTAGCTGATCCTGTAAAAGCTTGTCTTGAAACCTCGCCAAATCCAGTGATTACAACTTCATCGAGTTGAGTTGATGATTGCAGAACAAAATCTACACTTGATGAATCTACACTAACTTCGGAAGTTATATATCCTACATAGCTGGCAACAAGAACATCATTAATTGATGCATCTATTTTAAATCTTCCATCAAAATCAGTTGTAGTAGCTGATGATGAATCTTTAATATTTATAGTTGCCCCTGGGATTGGTGCCCCAGATTCGTCTGTTACAGTTCCCGTTACGGTTTGTTGTGCGAAAGCGACAACCCCAAATAGGAAAAGTAATGACGTTAGTATTTGATTATATTTATTTTTCATTTGTTTTAAAATTATTGCAAATACAAATATGTTATTTTTTTGATTAATTAACAAATTATTAACATATTTGTTTTTTTATTAAACAAATCAAATATGAAAACTAAATTTATAAAACAATTAACACTTGCTTTAATGCTTGTGTTTCAAGTTTCCATTGCACAGGACTCTATTACAGGAACTGTAACTGATGCCGATGGGGTTCCACTCCCAGGAGCATCGGTAGTTGTTCAAGGTACTTCTTCGGGAGTGAATACTGACTTCGACGGGAACTATCAAATTAATGTTTCACAAGGAGAAACGCTCATAGTTAGTTTTGTTGGTTATTCAGACCAAATAATTAATGTAGACGCAAGCATAATTAATGTAACTATGCAATTGCAAAGTGAACTTGACGAAGTTGTTGTTGTAGCATATGGAACACAATCAAAAGCTTCACTCACAGGTTCTGTAAGCGTAATTGATTCTGATCAAATTGAAAATTCAACTTCATCGAATGCTGCAAAGAGTTTGGAGGGTCTTGTTTCAGGTCTTAGAATAGTACAATCTAATGCAGTGCCAGGTTCAAGTCCTATTATCAGAATAAGAGGCTTTGGGTCTATCAATGCTAGTAATTCTCCTCTAATAGTTGTTGACGGAGTTCCATATTCAGGGAGTTTAAACAATATTAATCCAAAGGACATAGAATCTACCTCCGTTTTAAAAGATGCATCCTCTACATCTTTATACGGTAGTAAGGCTTCTAATGGTGTATTACTAATAACTACCAAAAAAGGAGAGAAAAATAAAAAACCAACTATTAGTGTTGATACGAAACTAGGAGTAACTCAGAGAGCCACGAAGGAATATAATATCATGGAAACCCCTCAGCAGTACTATGAAACTTATCATAGTGTTTTAGCAAACTCACACTATTACGAACAAAATAGTGCCGGAACACCAGTTACAACTGCTGCTGCAATGCAATATGCTAGTGATAATCTGATATCAGCGTTGGGTTATAATTTATATAATGTTTCAGATGCAAGTTTGATTGATCCCAGTACTGGCAAACTAAATTCTTCTGCTGTTTTGCAAGTTGAGGATTATTGGGATGACGCTTTGTTTAGAGATAATGCTGATTTTACTTCAACTAATCTCAATATCTCGGGGGGAAGTGAGAACATCGATTATTATTTTTCATTAGGTCATGAAGACAATAATGGTTACACTATTAAAAGTAATTTTAAAAGAAACACTACACGACTCAAACTCAGTTCAAGCGACATAGCTAATTTTATAACACTTGAGGGGGATGTTTCGTACACTAATTCCAAAAGCCGTGCAGTCCCATCAACATTAAGTGGATCCACACCCACAACCTTCTATCAAAATTCATTTTCCTGGTCAAGAAGAATAGCACCTATATTTCCAGTATTTCAATACGACCAAAACTGGTCTCCGGTTTCTGATCCGAATAATCCAAGTGGATTTGCATATGATTTTGGTCAACCTCAAGTATTTGCTGACGGTACTATTAGAGGTCCTCGTCAATACGCTGTTGGGGAACATCCACTAGCGGTCATTGAAAATACGATTGAAACCACTAAAAGAGAAACTTTGACAACTGGTTTACGTGCTAAATTCGATTTACCCTATGGAATAAAATTCGAGTATTTAGCTAACTACTTAAGTGAAACAGATTCAAATACTGATTTTACTATGCCAGGTGCAGGTGCATTTGCGGCTTCAAACAACGGTTTGTTAACAAATGGTATCAATAATTTTTCTGCTTTTACAAATCAACAGTTATTAAGTTGGAAAAATGATGATGATAAACACCTTATAGATGTCCTTGTTGGACACGAGTCTTATGTACAAAAATTTACTAACCTTTCTCTTTCAAAACGAAACATGATTGGTGATTTTAGTCCAATTCTAGACAATTCATCTGTATATGCTTCTGCATCAAATTACAATACTAAATATGTTACAGAAGGTTATTTCTCAAGATTCATATATGGTTTGGATGATACATACTATATTAATGTAACTGGAAGGTATGATGCATCTTCAGTTTTTCATCCGGATGAAAGATGGGGCGCCTTTTGGTCTGCTGGTGCTTCTTGGATAATGAGTAATGAAAATTTCTTCAGTGGTGTTTCTGCCATTGATTATGCTAAACTCTCACTTAATTTTGGTTCTACCGGAAATGACAGAATCTTTTATCCTGGTGGAGGTAGAAATTATGTAGCTTATGAAAATCAATACCAAATAACTGAGAATAATGGAGAACTCGCTCAAAGTTTATTTAGCTTAGGAAGTAAAGATATAACATGGGAAAAATCATCTGTTCTTAATATAAGTCTCGAAGCCAATATTTTTGAAAAGCTTAACTTATCATTGGCATACTATACTAAAGATACTGAAGATTTACTTTTCAACAACCCTATTCCACTTTCCACTGGACAGGCTACAAGACCTGAGAATTTTGGTTCAATGACAAACAGTGGGCTGGAAACGGAAGTTAATTTTAAAGCTATTGATGAAAAAGATTTAAGTTTAATTTTAAATGCTAATTTATCAACTTTAAAAAATGAGATTAAGGAGCTTCCAAGAGATTCAATTAATTCAGGTAATTTTAGAAGAGTTGTAGGAAAAAGCATATATGATTATTACACAGTAAAATCAGCTGGAGTTAATCCAGACAACGGAAATGCTCAATATTACACAATGGATAGCTCTGGTAATCAAGTTATAACAGAAGACCATGATGAAGCTGTTAGAAATGGAAAAATGTTTTTAGATAAGACCGCTATTCCTGACTTTTTCGGAGGATTTGGAGCTAACCTTCAATATAAAGACTTCGACTTTAACTTGCAATTTGCTTATCAAGTTGGAGGTTACGGTTTAGACAATGAATATTTTAGACTTCTTGGTCAAAGATCTGAGGTTACAAATTTTCCAGATTACGATAAAACATGGACATTTGACAATACTTCAGCTGATTTACCTAGAGTAGATCCACTTCAATCTGACCAATATGCATTTTCTGATCGTTATTTAACTAGTTTATCTTACTTAAGTCTTAATAACATTAATTTCGGTTACACAATTCAAAATGAAACTTTAAAGAGCAGAAACATTGATAGTGTAAGACTTTATGGGGTTGTAAACAATGCGTTTTTATTGTATAGCGCTCGACAAGGTTATGATCCTCGTCTCAGTCTAATTGGTTCATCAGCCGGAGAATATAGTTCTAACAGAACTGTATCGCTAGGTCTTAACATTAACTTAAATTAAAATTTTAATCATGATACATACTAAATACATTAAGATGAGATTTAACAAAATTTGCACTATTGTACTAACATCTCTTTTTATTATCTCTTGTGCAGACTTTGATAGAGACTTTGCTGATGAAGAGTACTTCACAGCTTCCCATGCAGCTGCTGTTGCTGGTTCTGGAAGCACCCAGGGTTTGAAATCACTTGATGGAGCAATTCTTGCTTATTTTAGAGATGGAGGATCATCCACTGATGAATTTGGCTTAAAAGCTATTGACATGGGTATGGATTTGAAGGGAAATGACATGGACATGTCTAGTGCAACAACTTGGTTTGCATTTTATCAAAATTACGACAATGTTACTGTTTCAAGCAATGACAATTATTTTCTTTGGGAATTTTTCTACAAAGTGATTAACCAAGCCAATGGCATTATTAATACAATTCCTGATGATGCTGCTGCTGAATCACTTATATACAAATCGAAATCATATGCCTACAGAGGTCTAGCGTATTTTTACTTGATTCGTTTATATCAGCATACTAAATCAGCTGATAGTGCTGAAGGTGTCCCGATTGATTTCGGAGATTTTGTCGGACAACCAAACTCTTCGGTTGGTGAGGTTAAAAATCAAATTGAAACTGATTTGAAAGCTGCTTACGATGGTTTAGCCGATTATTCAAGATCATCTGTTGAAGAGTTAGACGCAAGTGTTGTTGCTGCGTTTCTAGCTCGCTATTATCTCACATATGAAAACTGGTCCGACGCTGAGAAATATGCTGATGAAGCAGCAAATGCAGGTACTATTAGTAGTGACGTTTTGCATGGTTTTGATGAATTGTCTCTTTCAGAAGTTATATGGGGAGCACAAGTGACTGATACCACAACTGAGGTGTATGCCTCTTGGTTCTCACATATTAGCCAAATAAACGATGGCTACAGTGGATGGAACCACTTTAAGCTTGGAAACTCCAACCTTGTTGATGCTATTCCTGACACAGATTTAAGAAAAGGATGGTTTGCAGACGATGATTATGGTCCAGGTGTAATTTTAGTTCCTGGTACTTGGGGCCATTATAATATAACTCCAAAGTATACAAGTTTGAAGTTCATAGCTGAGCCTGGTCCTGGTGTTTTTACAGGAGATTATATATATTTAAGAAATACTGAGTTTATTCTAACTAAAGCAGAAGCACTTGCAAGACAAGGTAAGGATAGTGATGCTGCAGATGCTTTGTATGAACTGAATTCTGTACGCGACCCAAGTTATGTCAAGTCAACCAAAACAGGTCAAGACTTGATTGATGAGATTCTTTTGTACAGAAGAATAGAACTTTGGGGTGATGGAGTTTCATTTTTTGATATGGCTCGATTAGGGGTTGGTTTAAACAGGAATGATGGCAGAGTCAATAGAGTCCAAGCCGGACCGGGTGGAACACTCGTTATCCCTGCTCTCGATCCAAAGATGATTTATCCAATTCCACAGGCAGAAACAGATGCTAAGTAAAAGAATTCAGTAAACATTCTTTTTATGGTTTTAAAACCCGTTCAACTTCAGAGCGGGTTTTTTTATTCTCTATTAGCTACTCATACGTCAACTGTAGCTAATTATTTATTTATTTTCCATTAATGCTATGTCAAACTTCATATTATTTATCCATTAGTCATTTTTTGATTTCTATAATCAAAAAAGGTTTTATAAAACCCTATAATCTACTGAAATCATTAAAAATGGGATATTGAGGTTTGTTTATGCAAAAAATAATGGTACATTTGCAACCCTTAAAATAAGGGAAGAAATTAATTAGTAATATGCCAACAATTTCGCAACTCGTTCGTAAAGGAAGATCAGATCTCTCTAAAAAGAGCAAATCTTCAGCACTTGATGCTTGCCCACAAAGACGTGGGGTTTGCACTCGTGTATACACGACAACACCTAAAAAGCCTAACTCTGCGATGCGTAAAGTGGCTCGTGTTCGCTTAACCAATGGAAATGAGGTTAATGCCTACATTCCTGGTGAAGGACACAACCTGCAAGAGCACTCAATTGTTCTCGTTCGTGGTGGTCGTGTAAAAGATTTACCTGGTGTTCGCTACCACATTGTTCGTGGAGCGTTAGACACTGCTGGTGTTGAGGGACGCCTCCAACGTCGTTCGAAATATGGCGCCAAACGACCTAAGAAGTAAAGAATTTGTAAAACAATGACGTTCAAGCTTGCTTGAACCACTCAATTTAGAGACATGAGAAAGAGATCGGCGAAAAAACGACCTTTGTTACCAGACCCACGCTTCAATGACCAACTTGTCACAAGATTTGTAAACAATCTGATGTGGAGCGGCAAAAAATCAATCGCATTTAAAATATTCTATAACGCCATAGACATCGTTGATGAGAAAAAACAAGACGATGATAAATCAGCGCTAGAAATTTGGAAGGAAGCCTTGACAAATGTGATGCCACACGTCGAAGTTCGTAGTCGTCGTATTGGTGGAGCAACCTTTCAAATTCCAAACCCTATTCGCCCCGACCGAAAAATATCAACTGCTATGAAGTGGTTGATTTCTTTTTCACGCAAGCGTAACGAAAAATCAATGTCTCAAAAACTAGCTGCCGAAATTCTCGCTGCCTCTAAAGAAGAAGGCGCAGCTGTAAAAAAACGTGTAGACACACACAAAATGGCCGAAGCCAACAAAGCATTTTCTCACTTTAGGTTTTAACTTATTCAATAATGCCAAGAGATTTAAAATTTACGAGAAATATTGGAATTGCTGCCCACATTGATGCTGGAAAGACAACCACTACTGAGCGTATTCTATATTACACGGGTGTCAGTCACAAAATTGGTGAAGTTCACGATGGAGCTGCCACCATGGACTGGATGGAGCAAGAGCAAGAGCGTGGAATCACAATTACCTCAGCAGCCACAACCTGCAAATGGACTTTTCCAACTGAACAAGGAAAACCAATTGACGGAGCGAAAGGATATCACTTCAATATTATTGATACCCCTGGTCACGTTGATTTTACTGTTGAGGTCAATCGTTCTCTTCGTGTCCTCGATGGACTTGTCTTTTTGTTTTCAGCAGTTGATGGTGTTGAGCCACAATCTGAAACCAACTGGCGATTGGCTGACAATTATAAAGTACCAAGAATGGGCTTTGTCAATAAAATGGATCGTCAGGGAGCCAATTTCCTCAATGTTTGTACGCAAGTGCGAGAAATGCTCAAATCCAATGCAGTGCCTATTGTATTGCCCATTGGTGATGAAGATAACTTTAAAGGTTGTGTTGATCTTGTAAAAAATCGTGCCATCATCTGGCATGAAGAAAATATGGGTGCAACATTCGATGTTGTTGATATCCCCCAAGACATGAAGGGTGAAGTCGAAAAATTCCGTGGTGAGCTAATCGAAGCTGTGGCCGAATATGATGAAAACCTTCTAGAAAAATATTTTGAAGATCCTGAAAGTATTTCCGAAGATGAGATTCACAATGCACTTCGTGCTGCGACACAGGATATGAGTATAATTCCTATGATTTGTGGTTCTGCTTTCAAAAATAAAGGTGTTCAGTTTTTATTGGACGCTGTTTGTCGTTATTTGCCGTCTCCAGAAGATAAAGACGCAATCGAGGGTAACAACCCTGATACGGATGAAGTCATTTCAAGAAAACCAACAGTTTCTGACCCATTTTCGGCCTTAGCATTCAAAATCGCAACAGACCCTTATGTTGGACGTTTGGCATTCTTTAGAGCTTATTCGGGTCGTTTAGAAGCTGGTTCCTATGTACTAAATACACGTTCAGGAAACAAAGAAAGAATTTCTCGCATCTATCAAATGCATGCCAATAAACAAAATGCCATTGAGTTTATTGAGGCAGGAGATATCGGTGCTGCTGTTGGATTTAAAGATATTAAAACTGGTGATACGCTTTGTGCAGAAAAAAGTCCTATTGTCTTAGAGAGTATGGACTTTCCAGACCCTGTTATCGGCATAGCAGTTGAACCAAAAACAAAATCTGACGTCGATAAATTGGGTATGGCACTTGGTAAACTTGCTGAGGAAGACCCAACCTTCCAAGTCAAAACGGATGAGGCATCTGGGCAAACAATTATTAGTGGTATGGGTGAGCTTCACCTCGACATTATTGTCGATCGTTTACGTCGTGAGTTTAAAGTTGATGTTAACCAAGGTCAGCCTCAAGTTGAGTACAAGGAAGCGATTACCCAACTAGCAGACCATCGAGAAGTTTATAAAAAACAAACTGGTGGACGTGGTAAGTTTGCTGACATCGTATTTACGTTAGAGCCTGTGGAAGAAGGAATACAAGGACTTGAATTCATTAATGAGATCAAAGGTGGTAACGTTCCTAGAGAATACATCCCATCTGTAGAAAAAGGATTCAAGGATGCCATGCAGAATGGCCCATTAGCAGGATTCGAGATTGACGCAATGAAAGTAACACTCAAAGACGGATCTTTTCACCCTGTTGACTCCGATTCATTATCATTTGAGTTGGCAGCAAAGCTTGGTTATAAAGAAGCAGCCAGAGCTGCTGGAGCAGTCATCATGGAGCCAATGATGAAACTTGAGGTATTGACACCTGAAGAAAACATGGGAGACATTGTCGGAGACCTTAACCGTCGTCGAGGGCAAGTCAATAGTATGGACGATCGCGCAGGATCAAAGGTGGTAAAAGCCATTGTTCCTCTTTCAGAAATGTTTGGTTATGTCACCTCTTTGCGGACATTATCATCTGGACGCGCAACATCAACAATGGAGTTTTCACATTACGCTGAGACACCAAAAAATATTTCAGAGGAAGTAATCTCCGCAGCAGTCGGATAAAGAATTGAAAAACAATGAGTCAAAAAATTAGAATTAAGCTCAAATCTTACGATTATAATTTGGTTGACAAATCAGCTGAAAAAATCGTAAAGACAGTAAAGACAACGGGAGCTGTGGTTACAGGGCCAATTCCACTTCCAACACACAAAAAGATCTTTACTGTGTTGCGTTCACCTCACGTGAACAAGAAGTCGCGCGAACAGTTTCAGCTGAGCTCATACAAACGTCTATTGGACATTTACAGCTCATCTTCTAAAACAATTGATGCGCTGATGAAATTAGAGCTTCCGAGTGGAGTTGAAGTTGAAATTAAAGTATAATTAGATTCTAATTAGGTAATAACAAAATAAACCAATATGTCAGGGTTAATTGGAAAAAAAATCGGCATGACGAGCATCTTTGACGAGAAAGGCAAAAACTTGCCATGTACTGTCATTCAAGCCGGGCCTTGTGTTGTGACACAAGTGCGCACACAGGATTTGGATGGATACGATGCATTGCAACTTGGATTTGATGATAAGTCAACCAAGAGCAGCAACAAAGCGGCTGAAGGTCACTTTAAAAAAGCTAACACTACTAACAAACGAAAGTTGGTTGAATTTAAAGGTTTTGAAACAGAACACAAACTCGGAGATACTATCGGAGTTGATTTATTCAGTGAAGGTGAGTTTGTTGATATTACTGGAACTTCCAAAGGGAAAGGTTTTCAGGGAGTTGTCAAGCGTCATGGTTTTAGTGGAGTCGGTCAAGCAACACATGGTCAGCACAACCGACTGCGTGCACCTGGATCTATTGGTGCGGCATCATACCCATCACGTGTATTTAAAGGTATGCGAATGGGAGGTCGTATGGGTAATGAAAGGGTTACTGTTCAAAACCTACGAGTTTTAAAAGTAGTACCTGAGAAAAATTTGTTAGTTGTTAAGGGATGCGTTCCTGGACACAAAAATGGTTACATCTTAATATCAAAGTGATGAGGGTTTCAGTAGTAGATCAAAAAGGTAAAGATACAGGAAGACAAGTTGACTTGACTAAAGATGTATTTGGAGTTGACCCAAACGAGCATGCTCTATATTTGGATGTAAAACAATACCTAGCGCATCAGCGACAGGGTACACACAAAACTAAAGAGAGAGCTGAGATAAAAGGTAGTACGCGCAAAATCAAAAAACAAAAAGGAACTGGTACAGCTCGAGCTGGAAGTATCAAAAACCCATTGTTTAGAAGTGGTGGTCGCACTTTTGGTCCTCGCGTTCGTTCCTACAATCAAAAGGTAAATAAGAATGTAAAAAGATTGGCAAGAAAGTCTGCCTTGAGTTTAAAGTTAAAAAACAAATCTTTAACAGTAGTTGAGGATTTTGATTTTGATACGCCTAAAACGAAGTCATTTACAGCAGTGTTGAATTCACTTGGAGTTTCTGATAAAAAATTATTATTAGTTCTGGGTTCATCAGCCAAAAACGTGTATTTGTCAGCTCGTAATTTGAAAGGGGCAGAGGTTGTGAATGATACTGAATTGAGCACTTATAAGATTGTCAATGCACAGCATTTGATTCTTGCAGAAAGCGCTGTGAATTCAATCATTTCTAATTTGAAAAATAATAAGAACTCATGAGCGTATTAATTAAGCCTATCGTAACAGAAAAAACAACAAGTGAAAGCGAGTTGAGAAATCGCTACACGTTTTTGGTAAATCCAAAAGCAAACAAAGTAGAGATCAAAAAAGCGGTTGAATCCACATATGGCGTAACTGTTGACAAAGTAAGAACACTGATTTACGGACCAGAGCGAAGAACTCGCTACACAAAAACCGGAATTCAGTATGGGAAAACCAATGCGACCAAACGTGCGATAGTACAGGTTGCAGAGGGGGATCAAATAGATTTTTATAATAATTTATAATCAAATAGGATGTCAGTTAGAAAACTTAAACCTATAACACCTGGACAGCGCGGTAGAGTGGTCAATGGTTACGATGCCATTACCGCTGATAAGCCGGAGAAAAGCTTGCTTGCTCCGAGAAAACGTTCAGGTGGTCGTAACAATAGTGGTCGAATGACTGTACGCTATCGTGGTGGGGGTCACAAAAGACGCTACCGTATCATAGACTTTAAGCGCAATCGCTTTGACAGACCTGCTGAGGTATTAAGCATAGAGTACGATCCCAACCGATCGGCTTTTATTGCCTTGATTCAGTACAAAGACGGAGAAAAAAGATACATCATTGCACAAAACGGATTGAAAGTGGGCCAAAAGGTCGTTTCGGGCGAGGAGGTTGCAACTGAAATTGGAAATGCTATGGAATTGTCCAACATTCCCTTGGGTACTATTATTTCGTGCATTGAGCTTCATCCTGGCAGAGGTGCCACACTGGCAAGAAGTGCTGGTTCTTTCGCCCAGTTGATGGCTCGTGAGGGTAAGTTTGCAACTATCAAATTACCATCTGGAGAAACACGCTTAATTCTCACGAAATGTATGGCAACTATTGGAGCAGTTTCCAACTCCGACCATCAGTTACTCGTGTCTGGAAAAGCGGGTCGCACTCGTTGGTTGGGTCGACGTCCGAGAACTCGTCCTGTAGCAATGAACCCTGTCGATCACCCAATGGGTGGTGGCGAAGGGCGTGCCTCTGGGGGACATCCTCGTTCGAGAAATGGAATTCCTGCTAAAGGTTATCGTACGCGTAATAAGACAAAAGCGTCTAACAGATACATTGTTGAACGTAGAAGAAAATAAGTATGGCTAGATCATTAAAAAAAGGACCTTACGTACACCACAGCTTGGTGAAAAAGTTGCAGGTAAACCTTGATTCTGGTAAAAAGAATGTGATAAAAACCTGGTCACGTGCATCGATGATTACACCAGATTTCGTTGGTCAGACAATAGGTGTTCACAATGGTAAGCAGTTTATTCCTGTCTATATCACTGAAAATATGGTGGGTCACAAACTGGGTGAATTTTCACCAACACGCAATTTTAGAGGCCATGCAGGAGCAAAAAATAAAGGTAAAAAGTAACTATGGGAGTTCGCAAACGTAAATCTGCAGAAGAATTGAAAGAGGCACGCAAACACAATACGTTTGCTAAGCTCAACAACTGTCCAACTTCCCCTCGTAAGATGCGCCTGATGGCAGACCTTATTCGTGGTAAAGCTGTTGATAATGCCCTGTCTATTCTCCGATTCAGTGCAAAAGAATCGTCAGTTCGATTGGAGAAACTGTTATTGTCTGCCATTGCTAACTGGCAAGCAAAAAATGAAGACGGTGATCTAGAAAAAGCCGGTTTATTTGTAAAAGAAATTCGTGTAGATAGTGCACGTATGCTCAAACGACTACGTCCGGCACCTCAGGGTCGTGCACATCGAATTCGTAAACGCTCAAACCATGTAACATTGGTATTGGGAGCTCAAGATAATTCTCAAAGCTAAAAAGACTATGGGTCAAAAAACAAATCCAATTGGTAATCGAATAGGAATCATACGTGGATGGGAGTCCAACTGGTTCGGTGGAAGAGATTATGGTGATAAATTGTCTGAAGACGACAAAATTCGACGTTATGTTCATGCTCGTCTTGCCAAAGCAAGTGTTTCTAGAATCTTTATTGAAAGAACTCTGAAGCTTGTGACAGTAACGATTACGACTGCTCGACCTGGTATAATCATCGGTAAGGGCGGATCAGAAGTCGATCGTTTAAAAGAGGAGCTAAAGAAAATTACAGATAAAGAGGTTCAGCTCAACATTTTTGAGATCAAACGTCCTGAACTCGAAGCCCAGCTCGTTGCTGCAAGTATTGCACGTCAGATTGAAAGTCGAATTTCGTATCGTCGAGCAATAAAAATGGCAATTGCTGCTTCTATGCGTATGAACGCAGAGGGAATTAAAGTCCAGATATCTGGTCGATTGAATGGTGCCGAAATGGCACGATCTGAAAGCTATAAAGATGGACGAATTCCATTATCAACATTCCGAGCTGATATAGATTATGCTTTAGTCGAAGCAAAGACTACTTATGGTCGTATTGGTATCAAGGTATGGATTATGAAAGGGGAAGTTTACGGCAAGCGCGAGCTCTCACCACTAGTTGGGATGAGCTTAAACGCTCCAAAAGGTAAAAACGATAAACGCTCTGGCCGAGGGGGTAGAATAAGAAAGTAAAGCATTATGTTATCACCTAAAAAGACAAGATATAGAAAAATGCAGAAGGGCCGCATGAAAGGCCTGTCTCAGCGTGGTCACCAATTATCAAACGGTATGTTTGGTGTCAAAGCGCTTGATGCTGTATTTGTTACCTCACGTCAAATCGAAGCTGCACGTATTGCAGCCACCCGTTACATGAAAAGAGAGGGACAATTGTGGATTAAAATTTTTCCAGACAAACCCATCACAAAAAAGCCATTAGAGGTTCGTATGGGTAAAGGTAAAGGTGCTTTGGATCACTACGTTGCAGTGGTGAAACCAGGTCGTATATTATTTGAGATTTCAGGTGTACCAATTGATGTTGCAAAGGAAGCTTTGCGTTTGGCATCTCAAAAACTACCTGTAAAAACAAAATTTGTGATTGCGCGTGATTACGACGCATAATAGTTAAAAAATGAATCAAAAAGAAGTCAACACAATGACATTAGATGAGTTGCAAGATAAATTGACTCAGATGCAAAAAAGCTATAAAGAAGCAAGATTTACTCATGTGCTTTCTAATTTGGAGAACCCTTTGCAGTTGCGTACGCAGCGAAGAGTAATCGCAAGATTGCAAACAGAACTAAATCGACGTATAACGCAAGAGGTCTAAGTTTATGGAGACAAGAAATTTAAGAAAAGAACGAATTGGTGTGGTAACGAGCGACAAGATGCAAAAATCTATTGTTGTGAGTGAGGTCAAGCGTGTAAAGCACCCTATGTATGGAAAGTTTGTTTTAAAAACAAAGAAATATGTAGCGCATGACGAGAAAAACGATTGTAAAGTAGGCGATACCGTTCGTATAATGGAAACGCGTCCATTGAGTGCTTCAAAGTGTTGGAGACTGGTCGAAATTATTGAAAGAGCGAAATAATGGTACAACAAGAATCAAGACTAAAAGTTGCTGACAATACCGGTGCCAGAGAGGTGCTCACAATTCGTGTACTAGGGGGGACAAAACGCAGATATGCATCGATTGGTGATAAAATTGTTGTCTCTGTTAAAGATGCCACTCCAAATGGTACTGCCAAAAAAGGGCAAGTGTCAACTGCTGTCGTTGTTCGTACAAAGAAAGAAATTCGTCGTCCAGATGGATCGTATATTCGTTTTGATGAGAATGCTTGTGTTTTGCTTGACCCGGCCGGTGAAATGCTTGGCACTCGAGTTTTTGGTCCAGTCGCCCGAGAGTTACGCGATAAGAAGTTTATGAAAATTATATCCTTAGCACCAGAGGTTTTATAAGTTTATATATGAAAAAATTAAAAATTAAAACGGGAGATACAGTGCGAGTCATCGCTGGTGATCACAAGGGGTCTGAAGGAAAAATCCTCAAGCTTTTTAGAAGTAAAGAAAAAGCTATTGTTGAGGGGGTTAATGTAGTCAAGCGTCACACCAAGCCGAATGCGCAAAACCCTCAAGGCGGTATCGTAGAAAAAGAAGCATCGATCCATGTTTCAAACCTTTCTTTGCTGACACCCAACGGAGAAACAACACGTGTTGGTTACCAAATGAATGGAGAGAATAAGGAACGTATTTCACTAAAAACAAAAGAAGTAATCTAATGGTACCTAGACTAAAAGAAGAGTATAATCAACGAGTGATTGGTTCGATGACTGAAGAATTTAGTTATCGCAACAAAATGGAAGTACCCAAGCTTCAAAAAATTGTGATAAGCCGAGGAGTTGGAGCAGCTGTTGCTGACAAAAAACTTGTTGAACATGCAATTGAAGAATTGACATTGATTTCTGGTCAGAAAGCTATAGCAACTTTATCGAAAAAAGACGTGTCTAACTTCAAGTTGCGAAAAGGAATGCCAATTGGTGCTCGCGTCACATTGCGTGGCGATCGCATGTATGAGTTTTTAGACAGACTCGTGACTGCTGCACTTCCACGCGTTCGTGATTTTCAAGGAATCAAGGCGAGTGGTTTTGATGGAAGAGGAAACTATAACCTGGGGATTACTGAGCAAATTATTTTTCCAGAAATTGATATTGACAAAGTCGCAAAAATCGCTGGAATGGACATCACTTTTGTGACGTCAGCTGAAACAGATAAAGAAGCAAAATCATTATTAGCTCATTTGGGCTTGCCTTTTAAAAACAATTAATATGGCTAAAGAATCGATGAAGGCCCGTGAGGCCAAACGTGTAAAACTTAATGCAAAATACGCTACCAAGCGTGAGGCATTACTAGAGGCTGGTGACTACGAAGGTTTACAGAAGCTGCCTAAAAATTCATCACCTGTTCGTATGCACAATCGATGCAAATTGACAGGTCGTCCGAAGGGATATATGCGTCAGTTTGGAATTTCTAGAGTGATGTTTCGTGAAATGGCAAATAAAGGTTTAATCCCTGGTGTAAGAAAAGCCAGCTGGTAAAAAATTTAGTATGAACACAGATCCAATAGCAGATTTTTTAACACGTATTCGAAACGCCAATAGCGCAGGACTTCGTGTTGTTGAAATTCCCGCATCAAAACTTAAGTTAGAGATGACTAAAATTCTTTTTGATCAGGGATACATCCTAAGCTATAAGAAAGAAGATAACAATGCTCAAGGAACAATTAAGATCGCTTTGAAGTATGATCCAATCACAAAAGATCCTGTAATCAAAAAGCTCCAGCGTGCCAGTAAACCTGGACTTCGTAAGTACACAGGGTCTGTTGACATTCCACGAGTGCTCAATGGACTCGGCATTGCTATCATGTCTACGTCCATCGGAGTTATGACTGGAAAACAAGCACAAAGAGAAAATGTAGGTGGAGAAGTACTCTGCTACGTTTATTAAAAAAAGTAAAAAATACATATGTCACGAATAGGTAACATTCCGATAACAATTCCAGATGGGGTAGTGGTTGATATTAAATCTGACTTTATTTCCGTTAAAGGAAAGTTGGGAGAGCTAAGTCTGCCATATAATTCAGTTTCATTTACTCAAGAAGATTCAACATTGACAGTTAATAGACAATCTGAAGCAAAGCCGCATAAAGCAAAGCATGGCTTATATCGTGCGTTGGTCAACAATATGATTGAGGGTGTTTCTAAAGGCTTTACCAAAGAGTTGGAACTTGTTGGTGTTGGATATCGTGCATCCAATCAAGGCCAAAAGCTCGATCTAGCACTTGGTTTTTCTCACAATATTGTTTTTGAAATTCCTAGTGAGGTGAAAGTGGAAACAATTTCTGAAAAAGGTAAAAACCCAATCGTGAAACTATTTTCCTATGACAAACAATTGTTAGGAGCTGTGGTTGCCAAGATACGTTCTTTCCGCAAGCCAGAGCCTTACAAAGGAAAAGGAATCAAATTTGTTGGGGAACAAATACGTAGAAAAGCAGGTAAGTCTGCGTAATAGTAATGGTATGAAGCAAACGAAAACACAACGAAGATTTCGCATCAAGCGTCGATTCAAAGCAACAATCTCTGGTACGTCTAACCAGCCGCGTATGTCTGTTTTCAGAAGTAACAAAGAGATTTATGCGCAAATCATCAATGATGAAACTGGAGAAACGATCGCTGCAGCATCATCTCGTGATACTGATTTGACTGGAAAAGAATCATCCAAAACCGAACAAGCCGGTTTGGTTGGAAAGCTAATAGCTGAGAAAGCATTGGCTGCTGGTGTTAAAAAAATTAGGTTTGATCGAGGTGGATATCTCTACCACGGTCGAGTGAAATCACTTGGCGAAGGTGCTCGTGAGGGTGGATTAAAATTTTAAATGGAGTATGTATCAAAACTATAAAAATATAGAATTTGTCAAGCCAGGTGGACTGGAACTTAAAGACCGTCTTGTCGGCGTTCAGCGTGTGACAAAAGTAACAAAAGGGGGTCGTACGTTTGGGTTTTCTGCTATAGTAGTCGTTGGCGATGAAAATGGTGTTGTTGGACATGGTCTTGGAAAGTCAAAAGAAGTGAGCGAAGCAATCGCAAAAGCTGTTGAGGATGCCAAGAAGAATTTGGTACGTATTCCAGTCCATAAAGGAACACTCCCTCATCAACAAAAAGGTAAGTTTGGTGGTGCCAGAGTTTACTTGCAACCTGCATCAACGGGTACAGGTGTAATTGCTGGTGGAGCAGTACGCGCAGTTTTAGAAGCAGTTGGGGTACAAGATGTACTTTCTAAGTCACAAGGCTCTTCCAACCCCCACAACGTCGTAAAGGCTACTTTTGATGCGCTATTACAATTGCGCAACGCAAATGTAATTGCCAAACAACGAGGGATTTCTGTTGAGAAAGTATATAAAGGATAGCATCATGGCAAAAATTAAAGTAACACAAACACGTAGCAACATCAAGCGACCAGAAGACCAAAAGCGAACTTTAAAAGCATTGGGTTTGAAAAATATTGGTCAATCTGTTGAGCATGATGACTCTGCTAGTGTTTTAGGAATGATAGAAAAAGTGAAACACCTTGTTTCAGTAGAACAATTATAAGCTATGGAATTAGGAAATTTAAAACCCGCTAAGGGAGCTGTAAAATCTGTTAATAAGAGACTAGGTCGTGGACAAGGTTCAGGAACTGGTGGAACATCAACACGGGGTCACAAAGGAGCAAAATCTCGTTCAGGTTACTCTAAAAAAATTGGTTTCGAAGGAGGTCAAATGCCTTTGCAACGTCGTGTCCCCAAATTTGGATTTACTAATATCAATCGCAAAGAATATCAAGGCATTAATCTCGATACTTTACAGCAATTGGTAGCCGATAAAAAAGTTAAAAAAGAAATTACGCTCGCTCAATTTGTTCATTTAAGACTCGCAGGAAAAAACGATTTAGTCAAGATTCTTGGTCGAGGAAAATTATCTGCAGCATTGAAGATAACAGCGCACAAATTCACAGCATCTGCTAAAGAAGCAATTAAAGCTGCTGGTGGGGAAGCGATTGATGCTTAATTTATTATGAGACAATTTTTAGAAGCAATAAAGAATATTTGGAAAATTGAAGAGTTGAGAAACCGTGTGGGCCTCACTTTGGGCTTATTACTTGTTTATCGCGTAGGCGCTCAAGTTGTACTCCCTGGTATTGATTCAGTTCAGCTTTCCGAACTCGCCAACCGCACCGATGGAGGAGGTCTTTTGGGGATTTTAAACGCTTTTACTGGGGGTGCATTTGCCAATGCATCTGTATTTGCCCTTGGGATTATGCCATATATCTCTGCTTCTATTGTTGTACAGTTGATGGGAATCGCTGTTCCTTATCTCCAGAAACTGCAAAAAGAAGGTGAAAGTGGTCGTAGAACAATCAACCAAATCACACGTTGGTTAACCATTGCCATCTGTGTTGTACAAGCACCAGCATATTTATATGGTTTGGGTGCTCTTGGTGTTCCTGATTCCGCATTCCTTCTTGGAAAAGGCCCTACTTTCATTATTACTTCAGTTATCATATTGGTAACAGGAACCATATTTGCGATGTGGCTGGGTGAGAAAATTACAGATAAGGGGATTGGGAATGGTATATCCTTACTGATTACAGTGGGTATCATAGCTACTATGCCACTGTCTTTTGTACAAGAATTTGTGTCTCGAGTGACTGAAAACAACGGAGGTCTTATTATGATCTTGGTTGAGTTAGTGATTTGGATCATTGTCAACGGATTGTGTGTCCTTTTAGTTCTTGCAGTTCGTCAAATTCCCGTTCAGTATGCCCGTCGTACAGCAGCTGGTGGTTATGCAAAAAATTTAGGGAGTGCACGTCAGTACATCCCATTAAAACTAAATGCATCAGGCGTAATGCCAATCATCTTTGCACAAGCGATCATGTTTGCACCAGCATATCTTGGTCAGGCAATTGGTAACAATTCAATTGGCCAATGGATGCAAGCATCGTTTTCAGACATTTTTGGCCTTTGGTATAATGTATTGTTTGGGATATTGATCATTGTATTTACGTATTTCTATACTGCAATTACAGTTCCAACAAACAAAATGGCAGATGACCTTAAACGAAATGGTGGATTTATCCCTGGTATACGCCCGGGAGGTGAAACAGCTGAGTTTTTGGACCGAGTGATGTCACACATTACATTTCCAGGGTCGCTGTTTTTGGCAGCAATAGCTGTTTTACCCGCTGTTGCATATCAACTATTGGGCTTACAACAAGGTTGGGCTCTTTTTTACGGAGGAACTTCACTATTGATTATGGTTGGAGTTGCTATCGACACGATTCAGCAAGTTAATGCATACTTGCTTAACCGTCATTACGACGGCTTGATGACAACGGGAAATAAAAGAAAAGGATAATCATGGCGAAACAAGCTGCGATAGAACAAGATGGACAGATTATTGAGGCGTTATCCAACGCCATGTTTCGGGTAGAATTGGAAAATGGACACGTTGTTACGGCACACATTTCTGGTAAAATGCGAATGTATTATATCAAGCTGTTGCCAGGAGATAAAGTAAAACTTGAAATGAGTCCGTATGACTTGACAAAGGCACGGATAACATATAGATACTAATTATGAAAGTAAGAGCATCATTAAAGAAAAGAAGCGCAGATTGCAAGATTGTACGTCGCAAAGGTCGCTTGTATGTCATTAATAAGAAGAATCCAAGATTTAAACAAAGACAAGGGTAATTATGGCAAGAATTTCAGGAGTAGATATTCCAAAACAAAAACGAGGTGAAATCTCCTTGACCTATATTTTTGGTATAGGAAAAAGTAGAGCGCGACAGATACTAGAAAAAGCTGGGGTGGATGTCAACAAAAAAGTTTCGGATTGGAATGATGACGAAATCGGTAGAATTCGTGACGCCGTTTCTGCATTTACCATTGAAGGAGAACTTCGGTCGGAAATACAGACTAGCATTAAGCGATTAATGGACATCGGCTCATTTAGAGGAATTCGCCACAGAATTGGTCTTCCTCTACGTGGACAGAGAACGAAAAATAACTCTAGAACACGAAAAGGAAAACGTAAAACTGTTGCAAACAAAAAGAAAGTAACCAAATAATCACTGATCTATGGCGAAGACGAGTTCTAAAAAAAGAAAAGTTGTTGTGGAGTCATTTGGAGAAGCACATGTTACTGCTTCATTCAATAACATTATCATATCTCTAACCAATACCAAAGGTGAAGTAATTTCATGGTCATCAGCAGGTAAAATGGGCTTTAGAGGTTCGAAAAAGAATACGCCTTATGCAGCTCAACTTGCTGCGGAGGATGCTTGTAAGGTTGCTTTGGAGGCGGGCTTGCGCAAAGTAAAAGTATTTGTGAAAGGTCCCGGAAATGGTCGTGAATCTGCCATTCGAACCATTCATAATTTAGGAATTGAGGTAACTGAAATAGTTGATGTTACACCACTTCCTCACAACGGATGTAGACCACCGAAAAGAAGAAGAGTATAAATAATAAGGAGGGAATTAGTTTGACGAAGGATAGACCTTAATTCTCATTCCCCTTCACTAAATATAAACTATGGCAAGATATACTGGTCCAAAAACAAAAATAGCTCGGAAGTTTGGCGAAGCCATCTTCGGAGAGGATAAAGCTTTTGAAAAAAGAAATTATCCACCAGGCCAACACGGAAATAATCGCCGTCGTCCAAAAAAGTCTGAATATGCTATTCAGCTTATGGAGAAACAAAAAGCAAAATTCACATATGGGATTTTAGAACGTCAGTTCAGAAACTTGTTTAATCGAGCAAGCCGAAGCAAAGGCGTTACAGGTGAGGTGTTACTTCAGCTATGTGAATCTCGTTTAGACAACATCGTTTTTCGATTGGGATTAGCACCCACTAGAAGTGCAGCGCGACAATTGGTAAGCCACCGACACATTACCCTCAACGGATCGATCAATAATATCCCATCAACAACCGTAAAAGAAGGCGATGTTGTAGGTGTTCGTGAAAAATCAAAATCACTAGATGTTGTAGAACGCTCGGTTGCTCAACCGAATTCCGTACAAGAGTGGCTATCATTTAATGAAGCCAATCTAGAGGGTACCATGGTTTCTGTTCCTGCACGCGAGCAAATAACAGAAAACATAAAAGAACAATTGATTGTAGAACTTTATTCAAAATAAATTAGAATGGCATTATTTAATTTTCAAAAGCCCGACAAAGTAATAATGATTGAATCCACAGAGTTTGAGGGAATCTTCGAGTTTCGACCCCTTGAACCTGGATATGGACTGACAGTTGGTAACTCGTTACGCCGAGTGTTGTTATCCTCTCTAGAGGGGTATGCCATTACTTCTCTGCGCATCAATCAAGTTGACCACGAATTCTCCACCCTTCCTGGTATTGTTGAAGACGTTACAGAAATGATTTTGAACTTCAAGCAGGTGCGATTAAAGCAGCAAATTGATGCGGTTGATGACGAAACCGTCAGTGTTGCTGTATCCAGTCAAGAAAAACTTACTGCCGGTGATCTACAAAAATTCATCTCTGGTTTTCAAGTACTCAACCCAGAATTGGTGATTTGTAATATGGATAAAAGTGTCAACCTCAACTTCGAGTTTACAATT
>CACOXF010000015.1 GCA_902631125.1 uncultured Bacteroidota bacterium | reverse complement strand
AATCCCACGTGTTTGGAGATAAAACAGTGCTGTTTCGTCGAGCTGACCAATGGTACAGCCATGGCTACAACGCACATCATCTGCAAAAATCTCGAGTTGTGGTTTGGTATTTATAGTTGCCTTATCACTCATTAAGATATTGTTGTTTTGTTGAAAGGCATTGGTTTTTTGTGCTTCTTGTTCCACAACGATTTTACCATTAAATACCCCTGTCGATTGGCCATCATAAATCCCCTTATACTCTTGATGGCTTTCCGAATGGGGATGTGCATGATATACCAGGGTATGGTGATCCACTAACTGTTTGCCTTCCACTAGGGTAATTCCTTTCATCGTGGATTGAATGGCTTGGTCTTTATGATAAAAATGCAGGTTGTTGCGAATAAACTGACCCCCAAACGAAAAGGTATGCACTTTGGCATGCGAGTGTTTTTCTTGATGTATGTAAGTGCTATCGACCAATGACGCTTCTTCACGATCGTTTTGGATTTTGTAGTAATCCACTTGTGCACCTTTGTGCGTAAAAATTTCAGTCACCACATTCGTTAGTACTGCTGTATCGGACAAGCTTTGATGTCTTTCGATGATTTGCACTTCACTTTGCGTTTCCACCACAACAAGGTTGCGAGGCTGCAGCATCAGATTTTGATTGATTCCTGTCGAAAAATGGATGATTTGGATGGGCTTTTCAACACGTTTCTTTTTGGGGATATGCACAAAGGCTCCTTCTCGACCAAAGGCAGTATTGAGCGCAGTAAAGGAGTCTTCCGAATTGGCAACAGCGTTAAAATACTGCTCAATGACTTTTCGGAATTGGGGTTGACTTAGCGCTGCAGAAAGCAAGCACACATCCATTCCTTCATGCGTGGTTTCGGAGAGAAAAGAACTATACACCCCATCGACAAAGACAATTTTGTAGGTGTCAACATCGTGGAGAATAAATCGCTGTACATCTGTTAGGGTAACGTTTTTACTTTTCTTTGGAAACACAGTATAATCTGTTTTCACCAATTTATTCAGAGGCGTGTATTTCCACTCCTCCATTTTTTTGGTAGGAAAGCCTTGTTGCTCAAAAGTCTCAATCGCATTTGAGCGTAGTTTTGCCATACGCTTGCTGTCTTCCGAAGTTGAAGTTTGCGCCATGTATGAAGCAACAAGTTTCTCTTGTAAATCCATCAGATTGCTTGTTTGACCCAGTCGTATCCTTTTTCTTCGAGTTCGATCGCCAATTCTTTACCACCAGACTTCACAATCTTACCTTCGTGAAGTACGTGAACAAAATCAGGGACAATATAGTCCAGCAAGCGTTGATAATGCGTGATAACAATAATCGCATTGTCATCGTTTCGAAGCGTGTTGACACCATTGGCAACTACACGCATTGCATCGATGTCTAGCCCTGAATCTGTTTCGTCGAGAATGGCGAGTTTGGGTTCGAGCATCGCCATTTGAAAGATCTCATTTCGTTTTTTTTCACCACCCGAAAACCCCTCATTGAGCGAACGTGATAAAAACTGCGTATCGATGGAAAGCAATTTTGCTTTCTCTTTGATTTTTTTCAGCATCACATTGGCGGGCATTTCTTCAAGTCCTTGCCCTTTTCGGGTTTCGTTGATGGCTGTTTTGATAAAGTTTGTCACTGTTACACCGGGGATCTCGACTGGGTATTGGAAGGACAAAAAGATACCCAAGTGAGCACGCTCATCGGCGCTCAGATCACTGATATCTGCTCCTTGATAGAGAAGGCTTCCTTTGGTGACCTCATAGTCCTCATGCCCTGCAATGACTGTGGAAAGCGTACTTTTCCCTGAGCCATTGGGTCCCATAATTGCATGGACTTCTCCCGGCTTGATGTCGAGGTTGATTCCATTTAAAATCCCTTTGCCTTCTACTTGGGCATGGAGGTTGTCTATACTCAGCATATTATTCTGTTCGAATTTCTATCATTTGATTTTCAAATGGGGTTGATGGAACAACAGAGTCAACATCTTTTATAGTAATGACTTCTGGCCAACCCTCAGCGTTGGGGTTTTTTGAAATCAGTCCTTTGATATAGACTTGCACCATGTCAAAACTATCTTTTTGAATGGGTGCGACTTGGGCGTGAAGTTCGTGAAGTTTGTCATCCACCACTACCCCATAAATTTCACTTCCTGTGTTTAGCACAGCGTTGTTGTCATAAAACAAAAATTCACCTGTGATTCTTTCGGCTTTTGATTTTGGTTGAGTGGTGCATGCTGCTACGAACAACAGTACAATGATAAGTTGTAGGTTTTTTTTCATCCTTTTGAATTTATCCAACAGAACCCTCTAGTGAAATTTCGAGGAGTTTTTGTGCTTCCACAGCAAATTCCATCGGGAGTTTATTTAATACATCTTTGCTAAAGCCATTGACGATGAGTGCAATGGCTTTTTCGGTATCTATACCACGTTGGTTGCAGTAAAAAATTTGATCTTCACCGATTTTACTCGTTGTTGCTTCGTGTTCAATTTGGGCACTTTTGTTTCCGGCTTCTATGTAAGGAAACGTATGTGCTCCACATTTGTTGCCCATCAACAGTGAATCGCACTGCGAAAAGTTACGAGCATCATCTGCTCTAGGGCTGATTTTGACCAGTCCACGATAACTGTTTTGAGAAGTACCCGCAGAAATTCCTTTGGATATGATGGTACTTTTTGTGCGTTTGCCCAAGTGTACCATTTTAGTACCTGTATCGGCTTGTTGGAGATTGTTGGTCACAGCGATAGAGTAAAACTCTCCTATGCTATCATCGCCTTTGAGTATACAAGAGGGGTACTTCCACGTCACTGCCGAGCCTGTTTCCACTTGTGTCCATGAGATCTTAGCGCTTTTGTGGCAAATCCCTCTTTTGGTAACAAAATTAAACACCCCACCTTTGCCTTCCGCGTCGCCAGGGAACCAGTTCTGTACAGTCGAGTATTTGATTTCTGCATGGTCATGTGCAACCAGCTCCACCACAGCGGCATGCAATTGATTTTCGTCTCGAGCAGGGGCAGTACAACCTTCAAGGTAACTCACATAACTCCCCTCATCAGCGATGACGAGTGTACGTTCAAACTGCCCTGTACCTGCCTGATTGATACGAAAATAGGTAGAGAGTTCCATTGGGCAACGAACTCCTTTTGGGATATAGCAAAACGATCCATCAGAAAATACTGCCGAGTTGAGGGCTGCGTAATAATTGTCTTTGCGTGGCACCACAGTTCCGATGTATTTGCGCACCAGGTCTGGATATTCTTTAATCGCTTCCGAAATAGAACAAAAAATGATTCCTTTTTCGGCAAGGGTTTCTTTAAATGTAGTGGCAACAGAAACAGAGTCCATCACGATATCTACTGCCACGCCTGAAAGTCTTTTTTGTTCTTCGATGGGGATGCCGAGTTTTTTGAAGGTCTCGAGCAACTCAGGATCCACCTCGTCCAAGCTGTTGTATTTGGGTGCTTTTTTGGGTGCTGAATAGTACGAAATGCCTTGAAAATCGGGCTTGGGGTAGTCAACGTTTGCCCATTCGGGCTCTTCCATGGCACTCCATGCCTTATAGGCTTCTAGTCGCCATTCGGTCATCCAAGCAGGCTCGTTTTTGCGTTTAGATATCGCACGAACAACCTCCTCATTCAATCCTACAGGAAAGGTATCCGAATCGATGTTAGTGTAGAATCCGTAGGCATACTCCTTGGATTCGAGTTCTTTTTTTAATTCTTCTTCTGTATAGGCCATAGCAAACCTGTTTTTTATAGCGAAAAACTCTCACCACACCCACAAGTGCGATTGGCATTAGGATTGTTAAACACAAACCCTTTACCGTTGAGACCACCTGAATATTCAAGGGTTGTACCAACTAGATAAAGAAAACTCTTTTTATCGACAACGATTCGCACATCATTGTCTTCAAACAGTTTGTCATCTTCTCCTAAGGCATTGTCAAACTTCAAATCGTATGACAGACCCGAACAACCACCACTTTTGACACCCACACGCACAAAAAAATCGCTGAGGTTGTAGCCATCTGACTGCATCATCTGCTTCACTTGTTCTCGCGCTTGTATAGATACCTTAATCACAATGATAATTCTAAGGTGTTTTTCGAATACAAATATAGTACATTCTTTAGATATAATCGCCAGTAGCAGGCTTTACACAATTGCACTTCGGGTTTTGGCGATTTTTCTGTTTTATTTTTCTGTTCTTTAATTGTCTTAAAAAATAATTTATTTACAAGAAAAAGAGGTCTTATTACTAATTAATGACCGTATGCTTGGGCATCACGACTTATGACTTAAATGCGCTTAAAAAACCCTAATTTTGTAGCATGTTAGAAAACAAAAAAGCATCCAAAACCCCTCTCGATAGCTTGGGGGAGTTTGCCCTCATCGAACACCTGACCAAATCGGCAACTGCTGCCTTGCCCTCTACTGTATTGGGCATAGGAGATGACGCTGCTGTGATAAATCACGAGGGTGAAACGGTCGTCACGACCGATTTGCTCATCGAAGGAGTGCATTTCGATTTGGCCTATATGCCACTCAAGCATTTGGGCTACAAAGCAGTCGTGGTCAATCTTTCAGACATCTATGCAATGGGTGCTGATGCCACACAAATATTGGTATCCATAGCAGTGTCCAATCGCTTTCCGCTCGAAGCTGTTGAGGAGCTGTATGCAGGCATTCACTTAGCGTGTAAAACCTATAGTGTAGACATGGTTGGGGGCGACACCACCTCTTCCCAACAGGGTTTGCAGTTGTCTGTTATTGCCTTGGGCGTAGCTCCTAAAACAGGTGCAGTATTGCGCGGTGGTGCTGGCGAAAACGATTTGTTGGTGGTCAGTGGAGACATTGGGGGAGCATATATGGGTTTGCAGGTGCTGGCTCGTGAAAACGAGGTGTTTAAAGCCAATCCCCAACACCAACCCAATTTGGAGCCTTATAGCTATTTGGTGGAAAGACAACTCAAACCGGAAGCACGTAAAGATGTTGTGCAACTGCTGCATGATTTAAAAGTACAACCCACCTCCATGATTGACATCAGTGATGGGTTATCGTCAGAGGTGATGCACTTGTGTAAGCAAAGCCGCATTGGATGTAGGGTGTATGAAAACAAAATTCCTCTTGATCCGCAGTTGATAAGTGTTTGTGAGGAGTTTAACCTCGACAGCACGACTATCGCTCTGAGTGGTGGTGAGGACTATGAATTGCTGTTTACGATCAAGCCATCTGACTTTGATAGTATCAAAGGCAATCCCAATTTGACTGTCATTGGTCATATGACTGTTGAAGGGGATGTCCCTTCGCTGGTAACCCGTGCCGAAGAGGTAATACCACTCAAAGCACAAGGCTGGAAGGCTTTTTAGGGATTCATCAACTCTTCAATTTCCTCAGCCTCGATTGGAATGTTTTTCATCAAGTTTAAGGGTTTCCCTGTTTGTTGTACTACCACATCGTCTTCCAACCGAACGCTAAACCCCTCTTGTGGTATATAAATCCCAGGTTCGACTGTAAAGACCATATTGGCAGTGATGGGTTGGTCGAGCAAGCCATAGTCGTGGGTGTCAAGTCCCAAATGATGGGAAGTGCCATGCATAAAGTATTTTTTGTAAGCAGGGTTTTTGTCTGTTTGATTTTGCACATCAGCCTTATCTAACAGCCCTAATGCCAATAATTCGGCAGTCATCAATTCCCCCACTTCCACATGGTATGCTTTCCAATAAGCACCTGGAACAAGTCGTTTGGTGGCTTCGTTTTTGACTCGCAAAACAGCATCATACACATCGCGTTGTCGCTTGGTAAATCGACCAGAAACAGGAATCGTACGCGTCATATCAGAAGAGTAGTTGCCATACTCAGCAGCCACATCCATCAGCAGCAGATCGCCTGCTTTACACTGTTGGTTGTTCTCGATATAATGCAATACATTGGCATTTGCACCAGAAGCAATGATGGGGGTGTAAGCAAAACCCTTTGAACGATTGCGAAGAAATTCATGCGCATATTCAGCCTCAATTTCATACTCCCAAACCCCTGGTTTGACAAAACCCAACACACGTCGAAACCCTTTTTCAGTGATTTCACATGCAGTTTGTATATGTTCAATTTCTTCTGGATCCTTCACAGCTCGTAGACCTTGCAAAATCAAATTACTTTTTTCATAGATGTGCGTTGCAAATTTGCTTTTACACCATTCAATAAATCGATCTTCACGCGTTTGGGTTTCGACCTTGGCGCGATAGTGCTCGTTGGTATTGATATAAATGTGTTCAACTTCTTTTGCCAAAGCCAAAAAATGTGATTCAAATCCGTTTGTCCACTTCACAGTCGCAATTCCCGATACTTTGGTTGCTTCGGCTTGGGTGAGTTTGTGTCCTTCCCAAATAGCTATATGGTCATTGGTTTCTCGCACAAATACGACCTCTCGCAAAATGGGGTCTTTGGCGTCTGGGCATAGAACCAAAATGGTTTCTTCTTGGTCGATCCCTGTAAGGTAAAACAAATCTCGGTGCTGCGCAAAGGGCAAGGTGCTATCTGCACTGACAGGGTAAATATCGTTTGAGTTAAACACTGCAATGCTATTGGGCTTGAGTTGTGCCATGAAACGCTGACGATGTTGCGTAAAGACACCATGATGTAGGCTTTTATATTTCATATGGTAAAGTAAAAAAAATTTATCTTCACAGTAAAATTCTTAGCATGAAGCTTCTATTTTTTTTATTAGTACTGGCAACAGTTGTTGCACAACCGACTGCCACACCTGCCCAGGAGCTGCTGAACTCTACAAGCAATCTTGATCGTTTGGCCAGCAGATCACTTGTTGCGAAACTTCCACTCACCAATATCGGTCCCAGTGTGATGAGTGGTCGAGTAACAGATATCGACGTCAACCCCAAGGCACCCCATGAGTTTTATGTTGGTTATGCATCAGGCGGGTTGTGGTACACTAACAACAACGGCACGACCTTTCAGCCTTTAATGGACAATAGTCCCACCCAAAATATTGGAGACATTTCAGTACACTGGCCCACACATACGATTTATGTTGGTACAGGAGAAAACAACTCCTCTCGCTCGTCCTATGCAGGGATTGGCATTCTTAAATCGACGAACAAAGGAGCGTCTTGGCAACATATTGGCTTGGAAGATTCTCATCATATTGGTAAAATCGAAATCAATCCCGCCGACCCCAACGAGGTTATTGTTGGGGTAACAGGACATTTGTACTCCAGTGATAGCAATCGTGGGATTTACAAAACCATTGATGGCGGAAAAACCTGGAAGCAAACACTTGCACTACAAGACCCGATTGGGATTATTGAAATCAGCGTTGCACCAGAAAACTTTGGAGTTCAATATGCTGCTGCATGGGAAAAAGATCGAAAGGCATGGGATTTCGTTGGTAGTGGTGCAGGCTCAGGCATTTACAAAAGCACAGACAGTGGCGATAGTTGGAAGCTTATCAGTTCATCGCAAAGTGGCTTTCCCCAGGGCGAGGGCGTTGGACGTATTGGAATTGCTGCTTATGATACGAAAACCATTTATGCCATCGTTGACAACCAAGATAGAAGACCAAGAGAAGCTAAAGTAAAACAGTCTTTGACCAAACAAGACTTTGAAAGCATGTCCTTGGAGGGCTTTTTTGCAGTTGATCAAAAACTCCTAACCAAATTTTTAGAAGAGAACAATTTTCCAAAACAGTACACAGCCAAAAGTATACGCACTGATGTTCAAAACGGAAAGCTAAAACCATCTGATTTAGCACTCTATCTAAGCGATGCCAACAGTGACTTGTTTGACACCCCAGTTGTTGGGGCACAAGTCTTTCGTTCCGACGACGCTGGTCGAACATGGGTTAAAACCCATAAGGGATACCTTGATGATTTGTACTATAGCTATGGTTATTATTTTGGGATGATTCATGTATCACCCACAAATTCCAATCGTATATATATATATGGTGTTCCCATGTTGACTTCATTAGATGGGGGGCAAGCATTTGAAAGCATAGATGCACCCAACGCGCACGTCGACCATCATGCTTTGTGGATAAACCCCAACAACTCCGAACATTTGATCAATGGCAATGATGGCGGAGTCAATATCAGCTATGATGGTGGTCAAAACTGGATCAAAAACAACCAACCCTCAGTGGGTCAATTCTATACAGTTTACGCCGACCAGCAAACCCCATACCACGTTTATGGTGGACTGCAAGACAATGGAGTTTGGGAAGCCCCACATTCCAGTCGTGAAAGTGTAGCTTGGCATCAGTATGGGCACAATAATTGGACTGAAATTATGGGTGGTGATGGTATGCAAATTCAGGTGGATCAAGACAATGCAGATATTGTTTATACTGGCTATCAGTTTGGGAATTATTTCAGAATCAATCTTGAAACCAATAAACGCACCAACATCCAACCCAAACACAAGCTTGGTGAAGCACCACTGCGATTCAACTGGCAAACACCCATTTTGCTATCGCCCCACAACAACGATATCCTATATCTGGGCAGCAATAAACTCCACCGATCACTCAAGCGTGGGGATGATTACATCACAATCTCAAAAGATTTGACAAGTGGAGGAAAAAAAGGGAACGTCCCTTACGGAACGCTCACAGCCATTGACGAATCTCGATTTGAGTTTGGAACACTAGTTGTTGGTTCGGATGATGGTCACATTCATGTTTCTTCAGACAGCGGTGCATCTTGGCAGCGCATCAGCGACAACTTACCGCAAGAACTTTGGGTGAGTCGGGTACAATTTTCAAAGCACTTACCCAATCGAGTGTATGCCACCCTGAATGGGTATCGATGGGATGATTTTACACCCTATGTATATGTATCAGATGACTTAGGTCAGACATGGCGAAGTCTGGCAAAGGGACTTCCCCTTTCCCCTGTCAATGTGATCCGAGAAGACCACAACGATGCTGATATTTTATATGTGGGTACAGACATTGGATTGTTTGTTTCGATTGATGGTGGCGAGGATTGGCATATGTTTGATGCTGATTTTCCCCGTGTGGCAGTTCACGATTTGTTTATTCAAGAGCGAGACAATGATTTGTTGGTTGGCACACACGGGCGTTCGATTTATCAGCTCGAATTGGAGCCCATTCAGGCTTTGGAGTCTTTGGCTAAACAACAAGTGTCTGTCGTTCAAATAGAGGCAATCAACCATAATGAAAATTGGGGTAGAAAGTATCGAGTTTGGTCAGAGGCAATCACACCAGATTTTTCTTGGGTGTTTTATGCTGCCAGTCCCACCACAGGCACATGGCAGTTGACTTCAGAAAAAGATGTTGTTGTATATGAAGAAGACATCGAACTAACAACTGGTCTTCAGTTGATTCCTTATGATTTATATTTTATGGAAGAGCAAGTCAACAAGTACAACCGCAAGCATAAAGTCAACCTCACATGTGCTGATGATAAGAAGACCTATTTACCTAAAGGGAACTACAAATTACTGTGGAATAACAAACAAATCAGCAACTTAAAAATTGATTAATATAATTGATATTGCTTCAACGATTTTGATTAATAAACACTCAATTTAGATCAAACTTGTTAGAATTATTCAAAATCATCAAAAACCTTTGGCTTTCAGACGTGCAGCACCTAATTTTGTATTAATATTTAGTTAATACTATGGGAGTTGTCCTGTCTTCTACAATACTTCGAAAGGTTGCCATGGCCTTGTCTGGTCTCTTTTTAATGTTTTTTTTATTACAGCATTTCGCAATCAATATCACTTCAGTTTTTAGTGAAACCGTCTTCAATCAGTTTTCACATTTTATGGGAACTAATGCCCTTGTACAATTTGTTCTTCAGCCCATTTTAATCTTTGGAGTGATTTTCCATTTTATTATGGGCTTTGTTCTCGATATCCGTAACAGGCGTGCTCGTGGCACACGCTATGCAGTGTACAAAGGAAGCTCAAACGCGAGTTGGGTCTCAAGAAACATGATAATATCGGGCGGTACGATCCTTGCTTTTCTTGTGTTACATTTCTATGATTTTTGGGTTCCTGAAATGAAATATAAATATATTGAAGTTTTGCCTGAAAACCCAGATCGATATTACGAAGAATTGGTTCACAAGTTTGAAAATTTAACTCGTGTAGTTTTGTATGTAATTTCTTTTCTTTTCTTGGCACTTCATTTATCTCATGGGTTTTCTTCAGCTTTCCAGTCTATTGGCTTTAACAATAAGTATACCACTGTAATTAAATCAATTAGTAAGGTTTATGCTATTGGTATACCGCTTGGATTTGCTTTCATTGCCATTTTCCATCATTTAACTCACTAAATTAATTTTACATGCGTGTTAAAAAAGTGTTACAAAAAAATTATTTAAGTGTTACAAATAGTGTTACAAAATAAATTATTAATTTTGTTTAATGTAGATTATGAGAAAAAAGAAAATTACATATTCATTGAATTACAGAAAACCTAAAGTTCTGTATAATACAAATGATGAATTAACTGTTTGTCTGCGATACTATACAAAATGTAAAAAATCAAATCGATCTAAAGTCATTAAGAAAAGTACTGGCATTAAATGCAAACTTAAAGATTGGGATCCTGATTGGCACAAAAACCCAAATCGACAACCAATTAAGGCATCTGATATTCATCATAAGAAAAAAAATAAATCACTTGTTGATCTTGCAGAATCTTTTCTTGATGACTATTTAATTATCTCAAACCCCATAGTTTATTCCGAAATTGATTCTAAAGTCCCCTCTGAGGTTAAGTTAGCTGATAAATGGACGTATCACAAAAACAATATACGTCTTGTCAGCCCAGCAAATAAACGTTTGATCGATGTAATCGTTGTTGGTACTGGCTTAGCTGGTGGTTCTGCTGCAGCTACCCTTGCCGAACTAGGCTATAACGTAAAGGCTTTTTGCTTTCAAGATTCCCCTCGACGTGCACACTCTATCGCGGCACAAGGAGGAATCAACGCTGCTAAAAATTATCAGGGTGATGGAGACTCAGTTCATCGATTGTTCTACGATACTGTAAAAGGTGGAGACTATCGATCGAGAGAAGCAAACGTATATCGACTGGCAGAAGTTTCTGCAAACATCATTGATCAATGTGTTGCACAAGGCGTTCCCTTTGCCAGAGATTATGGGGGATTACTCGATAACCGCTCGTTTGGTGGTGTCCTCGTCTCACGAACCTTTTATGCCAAAGGTCAAACCGGTCAGCAATTGCTACTCGGGGCTTATTCGGCAATGAATCGGCAAATTGGTCGCGGTAAAATCAAAATGTACAGTCGTCATGAGATGCTAGATCTTGTCAAAGTTGGTGGTAAAGCAAGAGGTATAATTACTCGCAACTTAGTAACGGGTGAAATTGAACGTCATTCAGCACATGCTGTTGTGATTGCATCTGGCGGATATGGAAATCTATTTTATCTATCAACCAATGCGATGGGTAGTAATGTAACTGCTGCATGGAAAATACACAAGAAGGGAGCCTATTTTGCAAACCCATGCTTTACTCAAATTCATCCGACTTGTATTCCAGTTTCTGGAGACCATCAATCCAAACTCACACTGATGTCGGAGTCCTTGAGAAACGACGGAAGAATATGGGTGCCAAAAAATAAAGAAGATGCGGAGGCGATTCGTGAAGGACGACTTAAACCCACCGATTTAGCAGAAGAAGACCGAGACTATTATCTCGAACGTCGGTATCCAGCTTTTGGAAACCTAGTTCCTCGTGATGTTGCTTCTCGAGCTGCCAAAGAACGATGCGATGAAGGCTTTGGGGTTAACAAAACAGGTGAGGCAGTGTTTCTCGACTTTGCCGCAGCCATAGAGCGATATGGTAAAGAAAAAGCGCATGTTAAAGGACTCGATGAAAATGACAATGCACTTGTTAAGAAACTCGGGAAGCAAGTCATCAAAGCCAAATATGGCAACTTGTTTCAGATGTATGAAAAAATCGTAGATCAAAATCCCTATGAAACGCCAATGATGATCTATCCTGCGGTGCATTACACTATGGGAGGAGTGTGGGTTGATTACAACCTTATGACAACGGTGCCAGGTTGCTTTGCAATTGGGGAGGCGAACTTCTCTGATCACGGCGCCAACCGACTAGGTGCTTCCGCATTGATGCAGGGCTTAGCAGACGGCTATTTTGTATTGCCATACACGATAGGGGATTATCTTGCAGATGATATCCAAACGGGAGCGATCTCCACGGACTCTCCAGAATTCGAACAAGCAGAGTCAAATGTACGCGTGCAAATTAATGCTTTTATCAATAATAAGGGAACAAAAACGGTTGATTATTTCCATCGAAAACTTGGAAAAATTATTTGGAATAAATGTGGAATGTCACGCAATAAAAAAGGACTTGAAGAAGCCATTGCAGAAGTCAAAGCACTGCGAGAAGAGTTTTATAAAGATGTTTTTGTGCCTGGCACTGCTGTTTCATTTAATGAGCCATTGGCTAAAGCCCTTCGAGTAGCAGACTTTTTGGAATTAGGTGAACTCTTTGCCAAAGATGCCTTGGAACGCACAGAATCTTGTGGAGGACACTTCCGAGAGGAATCTCAAACACCAGAAGGGGAAGCATTGCGGGATGATAAAAACTTTACTTTTGTATCTGCGTGGGAATACAAAGGAGAACCGAGTAGGGCCAAATTGCATAAAGAAACATTGAAGTACGAAAATATCGAACTGAAAACACGCTCATACAAATAGCAATGAAGTTAACATTAAAAATCTGGCGACAAGAAAATGCCACTGCTAAAGGGAGTATGCAAACCTATTCATTGAAAGGCGTATCTCCTGATATGTCCTTTTTGGAAATGATGGATGTGCTCAACGAACAACTGATGGAGCAAGGGATTGATCCTGTTGCTTTTGACCACGACTGCCGAGAGGGTATTTGTGGCTCGTGCTCGATGTTTATCAATGGAGAAGCCCATGGCCCAGATCGTCTGGTAACAACTTGCCAGTTACACATGAGAAAATTCAAAGATGGCGATACAATACACATAGAGCCTTTTAGAGCTAAGCCATTTCCGGTAATCAAGGATTTGGTTGTTGATAGAACGGCCTTTGATCGAATTCAACATGCTGGGGGGTTTATTTCTGTAAACACCTCAGGGAACACCCAAGATGCCAATGCAATTCCGATTGAAAAAGCTGATGCCGATAAGGCCTTTGACGCGGCGACTTGTATTGGATGTGGTGCTTGTGTGGCAACTTGTAAAAATGCTTCTGCTATGTTGTTTGTTTCGGCTAAAGTATCACAATACGCTCTGCTTCCACAAGGCAAAGTAGAAGCTACTGATCGTGTTCTTAACATGGTTAATCAAATGGACGAAGAAGGCTTTGGAAACTGCACCAACACTGGAGCATGTGAAGTAGAATGCCCTAAGGGAATTTCACTTGAAAATATCGCTAGAATGAATAAGGAATTTCTTTTGGCTTCCTACAAGGTCTAAGAGATCTAGAAAATAGGTTTTGGAAGTGTCCATTGTGGTGTATTGTAATTAAAATTAGAATAATCAGAAACGTTAGTAACATTCCATGATGACAAATCTTGATTAAATACTGGACTATTATGAAACATATCTCTCAATGAAGTAACATTACAAACGTTCCAAATCTATAATTAGTGAAGACTTTTTTATACTTCAAAATCTTTCTGATTTCACAACTATTTTAAAATAAAGCTTTCTTGTAACTCCCAATTTGCACGCACGTTCAAAAGTGGATCGTGATGGTACACCTTTTCAGGCGCACGCCGATCGAGAAAACGGCCAGTATCCCATTGCCCATTTTTGTTTTCATCGACAATCAACCGCACATAGTATTTTTTTGGTTGCAGATTGGAAAAAATAACTCGCCTTTGCGGCGCTGCTATAGGCAAACTGCGAATAAGGTTTTCATTTTCGTCTGTGAGCTGTACGATAATCGGATAGCTAGGAACACCTACAAGTTGAAGATAAACACTGCCATACTCAGCAGGTTTTTTGGTGCGCAAAGCCAGTTGTAAACTGTCATTGACTTCACCGAAAAAATCAGTAATTGCACCTGGAAATACATCCAATTGATAGTTCTCATTTGGTAGGATATCAAAGTCAAATAGAACCCGATGTGGGTTTTCAACAGACACATCAAATGGAACAGGGATAGAGTCACCATCGCGTAAGTTGATACGTGACTTACCAATCTTTAAAATAGGTGTGGTGGTCTCAATGCGAAGGGTATCATCTAAATGTAAAACCCCTTTTATTGTGGAAGAGATTGCAAGAGAGTCCAATTCAGCTTTTTGGATTTTATGAGTTCTTTGGATTTTGAGTGTATCATGACTGATATCAAATTGCAAAGAATCAGCCAAAAAATGCTTGTACCAAACATAAAGGGTGTCAGATTCTTTGTCAAATGATTGAACAGTTTGTACGCTATCCGGGAGGTTTATGGGCAAAACTTCCAAGCCAGTGGGGTCGCCAAAATAACCTATCCCAATTCGATTTTGACTTGCTTGAAACGTTCGCCCTAAAGAAAAATTGGTTTTTTCTCGAAACATTTCCAAATGAAAGAGACTATCTGTTGGCAAATCGATGAAATCATCGATAAAACCAATATCATCAGCGTTTTGATTAAAGTTGTAATTGTTGGCGATGTCTTTCTGTGCAATAAGCAAATATCGCCCAGCTTTTACATTGCCAATTTCAAAGATCTCCAAACTATCCAATGTATTGGTCAAATAGTCTGGGGGTTGCTGATAAATAATCGAGTCATTGTATGTACTATCAACTGCATAGAGCATGACAGACACAAAGTTTTTTGTCTCACGTGCAAAGGCATTACCAATCGTACCACGCACTTGAAGCGAATCAACATAATCTCCTGTGGAAAAGACATAGCGAAAGTAAGGGTATGGATTTCCCTCGTTGTTATCGACAATACTTTGTCCAAAATTGAAATTATAGGTGGTGTTTAGACGTAGTGTATCCATGAGTTCGATTTGCACATACTTGGCAGCAGTACTTTGTGGCGAAATGATATAGGCAGATGGGTCAAGTGGCGGTGATACAATAAGTTGATCTTTTAGCTTTTTGAGTTTTACATATTCATCAAAATACAATCGAATCCTATCTTTACTGAAATGAGTTGTGTTTAGCGCTGGATCAGCACGCAACAACACAGGTGGGGTTTCGTCATCAGGCCCACCAGTGGGATTACCACGCTTTGCACACTGAATAAACAACAAAGCTATCAAGCTCCACAAAACCAGCGAAAAGAGATGTCTCATAAAATACAAAGAAACGACTATTTTGAAGACTCAAAAAAAGCACTTCTTTTAAATGAAAAATAAATGTATGTCGTGCTAGAGGCTTAAACAAATTACAAAAGAAAGCTTATTTTTGCGCCATGTCTGAAACCGATAATTTTAAAAAAGTGGTTGCCCATGCCAAAGAATATGGCTTCGTCTTTCCATCAAGCGATATTTATGATGGGCTAAGTGCCGTATATGATTATGGTCAACAAGGCGTACTGCTGAAAAATAATATTCGCAACTATTGGTGGAAATCTATGGTGCAACTCAACGAAAATATTGTTGGATTGGATGCTGCTATTTTTATGCATCCCATGACTTGGAAAGCGTCGGGTCACGTAGATGCTTTTAACGATCCATTGATTGACAACAAAGACTCCAAAAAACGCTATCGTGCCGATTTGTTAATTGAGGACTATATCGCAAAATTGGAAGTTAAAATCGAAAAAGAAGTCACTAAGGCTACCAATCGTTTTGGAGATTCCTTTGACAGGAAGCAGTTTATATCGACAAATCCTCGAGTGGTTGGCTATCAAGAAAAGGCAAACGCGATCAGTGCTCGTATGGCCAAGTCTTTAGAAGCCGAGGACCTTGCCGACGTCAAAGTACTTATTGAAGAATTGGAAATCGTATGCCCCTTTTCTGGTTCAAAAAACTGGACGGATGTCAAGCAATTCAACTTGATGTTTGGCACTAAGCTTGGCGCTTCTGCCGATCATGCGACTGATCTCTATCTACGTCCAGAAACTGCCCAAGGGATTTTTGTAAACTTTTTGAATGTTCAAAAATCAGGACGCATGAAAATCCCCTTTGGGATTGCTCAAACCGGGAAGGCCTTTCGAAACGAAATTGTAGCACGTCAGTTTATCTTCCGCATGCGGGAGTTTGAGCAAATGGAGATGCAATTTTTTATCCCTCCGGGTACACAAAAAGAGTGGTATGACCATTGGAAAAAAACCCGCCTCAAATGGCATCTATCTCTAGGAATGGGTGAAGAAAACTATCGATTTCATGACCATGAAAAACTGGCGCACTATGCCGATGCTGCCTGTGATATTGAGTTTAAATTTCCATTTGGATTCAAAGAACTCGAGGGGATCCACTCACGAACGAATTTTGACTTAGGTAGCCATGAAAAATATGCAGGTAAAAAATTACAGTATTTTGACCCAGAGCGTAATGTAAGTTATATCCCTTATGTATTGGAAACCTCAATCGGACTGGATCGTATGTTTTTGGCAGTTCTTTCTCACTCCTTACAAGAGGAGCAACTTGAGGATGGCAACTTACGGACGGTATTGCGATTACCCGCCGTTTTGGCCCCCACAAAAGTTGCCATTTTACCCTTGGTGAAAAAGGATGGTTTGTCAGATCTTGCTCGTGATTTGGTTTCGGGTTTAAAATGGGATTATTCAACAGCGTATGACGCGAAAGATGCTATTGGGCGTCGATATCGACGACAAGACTCACTCGGGACGCCATATTGTGTGACGGTTGATCACCAAACCTTGGAAGATCAAACGGTTACCTTACGCGAACGAGACTCCATGGAGCAAGTTCGGGTGACCACCAAAGAGTTACCCCAATTGCTAGACGCAAAATTGAATCTCAAAAATTGGTTGACAAACCCTAAAGATTAGTATCTCTTCCCTATGGAAAATCCCAATCGAAGATGAGCTTCGGGGTTACCGCCATTTGAATCCTGACTATCCAGATATCTGCCAAATCCGATAAAAGGCTCGAAAGTAAGCCCAGACCTGGTAATCCATTTTCGACCTATCGTAGCACCGACTGAAACGCGAAAGATATTGTCCCGATCATCAAAGTCATTATAAAGACCGTAATCATTCATATCTTTTGCAGAGGCAAAAGAACTAAACAACTCCACAAAAAGCCCCTTAGCACCATAATCTTTTCGGTTTAAAAAATACAGTCTGTAATAAGGTGAAATCGCAAATCGACGCTGTACGATATCAGAACTGAGATTGTCAGAAAAATTGATAAATAGCCCTGTTCCATAGCTGGAGTTTTCATCAATAATTTTTTCGTAATACCCATGGAAACCAGGGAGAACAAGCAAGTCAAAAAAGTTGACTCTGAACTCGTTGTTTCCATAGGAATTAGCGGCTTCAAAAGAGGAGTTTTTAACAATTTCAACTTTGGTTATCTTTTCCTCCTCTTTATCCTCAGAAATTGAAGGAACTTCAGGAACAGCTGGTACTTCTTGTTCTTGGGCGTTCATAGCAGCAAGCATAAAAAATATGGTGATAAAAAATAGTTTTACTTTCATTTTTTTAGTTTAAGATGAGAACAAAAATATAAAATTGAGTTTGACTTTGTATTTTAGCGAGCATGAAGATCATCTCCTATAACGTCAATGGCATTCGCGCAGCATTACGCAAAGATTTTTTAGCTTGGCTACAAGCAGCTTCTCCCGATGTTCTTTGCCTACAAGAAGTCAAAGCCACTACAGATCAATTTGATTCAAATGTATTTATAGAATTGGGATATCACCACAACTATTGGTATCCTGCTCAAAAAAAGGGATATAGCGGTGTGGCAGTGTTATGCAAACAAGAGCCATACAAGGTGGTTTATGGCACCGGCATCAGTTATATGGACAACGAAGGTCGCAACCTCCGTGTTGATTTTGAGGACGTTTCGGTCATGAGTTTATACCTGCCATCTGGAACGAATCCTGAGCGTTTGGCGTTTAAGTTTACATATATGGATGACTTTCAGACGTATATCAATACGCTCAAAGAATCGCATCCAAATCTGGTGATTTGTGGAGATTATAATATCTGTCATGAAGCCATCGATATTCATGATCCTGTACGAAATGCCAAAGTTTCTGGTTTTTTGCCAGAAGAGCGCGCATGGTTGGATGCGTTTATTCAACAAGGCTTCACCGATTCTTTTCGGCATCTTAACAGCGACCCCCATAATTATAGTTGGTGGAGCTATCGCGCCAATGCCCGTGCCAACAACAAGGGATGGCGCATTGACTATGCATTGGTTTCAGAACCTTTGACAAAACATATTGAAAGAGCATTTATCATTCCCCAAGCTGTTCATTCTGACCACTGCCCTGTTGGCGTAACACTGAGTTTGTAAATGATGAAATACACCACCATACCTCACACAGACATTGAAGTGAGTAAAATATGCCTTGGCACAATGACTTGGGGCAATCAAAATACCCAAGAGGAGGGTTTTGAGCAAATGGATTATTCCCTTTTGGAAGGGGTGAATTTTTTCGATACAGCAGAACTGTATCCTGTACCAGCAAATGCCGATACCTATGCAGAAACGGAGCGTATTATTGGTAATTGGTTTACTGCTCGAAACAATCGCGAACAGGTGGTTTTGGCAACCAAAATAGCGGGTCCAGGTGCTTATACAGCACACATTCGCAGCACTGGATTTTCGCCAGAAAGTATCCATCAGGCATTGGATGGGAGTTTGCAACGACTCAAGACCGACTACATCGATTTATACCAGTTGCACTGGCCAGAGCGCAATTCCAATTTTTTTGGAACATTGGGTTATATACCGATAGAGAATGAAGAGTGGAAAGAAAACTTTGAAGAGATTTTACACACCTTACAAAAGTGCATCAAAGCAGGTAAAATCAGACATATTGGACTCTCAAATGAGTCTCCTTGGGGTGCGATGAAATACATTGCGCTATCGAAATTTAAACACCTTCCTCGAATGAAAACCATTCAGAATCCCTATTCGCTTCTCAACCGCAAGTTTGAAGTTGGTAATGCCGAAGTTGCTCATCGTGAGCAACTGGGTTTATTGGCTTATTCGCCAATGGCTTTTGGGATTTTGTCAGGAAAATATCGCGGTGGGAAACTTCCCAAAAATAGCCGTCTTCAGTTGTTTCCAAGAATGACACGATACAATAGTGAAGAGTCACTACAAGCGACTGAGCTTTACGCTGCGATCGCTGAAAAACATGGCTTGTCGCTGGCGCAAATGTCCTTGGCTTTTGTCACCGATCAACCTTTTGTGACCTCCAATATCATCGGTGCGACGACGATACAACAACTTAAAGAAAATATCGCATCGGCAGGACTGACTTTATCAGACGAAATCCTCGAAGAAATCGATCTAGTTCACAAGAAGTTTTCAAATCCTTCGCCTTAGAACAACAGCTCCACCAATCCACGAATGTTATCAAGCGCTACAACTTCGAGTTTGGAGGTTGGGAGTTTACTTTTTTGAGCCACGACTAGTGTTTTGAATCCAAGTTTTTCGGCTTCTTGAATACGCTGTTCCAATCGTGAAACATTGCGCAACTCTCCCGAAAGCCCTACCTCAGCAGCAAAGCAATATTTCTCAGGAATCACCACGTCCAAACTACTCGACAGTATGGCAGCAGTTATTGCAAGGTCGAGTGCGGGATCTTCAATCCGTATGCCTCCTGCAAGGTTGAGAAACACATCTTTTGCACCTAGTTTGAAACCTGCCCGTTTTTCAAGAACTGCCAACAGCATATTAAGCCGTTTGATATTAAAGCCTGTGGCGCTTCGCTGTGGGGTGCCATAGACTGCAGAGCTCACCAGGGCTTGACATTCGATCATCAAGGAACGCACCCCCTCGATAGTGGCTGCAATTGCATGACCACTTTGATTGTGACTTGTTGAGGAAATCAACAATTCACTGGGATTGTGTACAACGCGAAGTCCTTTGGATTCCATTTCATAAATCCCTAGTTCTGAGGTCGATCCGAAGCGATTTTTGGGCGTACGCAAAATGCGATACATATAGTTTTGATCCCCTTCAAAATGCAAGACTACATCGACCATATGCTCAAGAATTTTGGGACCTGCAATCATTCCATCCTTGGTGATGTGACCAACAACAAAAATGGGGATATTCACCTGCTTGGCAAATCGCTGTAGTAAGGAGGTGGATTCTCTCACTTGTGATACACTTCCGGCACCACTGTCAATCAAATTGGTTTGCAAGGTCTGAATGGAATCGACAATCAAAAGTTTGGGGCTTAGTTTTTGTGCTTGTGCAATGATGTTTTCCACATTGGTTTCGTTGAGTAAATAACATTGTGAATTTCCACTACTTATTCGATTGCTTCGTAATTTGATTTGTGTTAAGCTTTCTTCACCTGATATATAGAGTGTTGGGTAGTTGACTTCCAATGCCAGTTGGAGTAGTAGTGTGGACTTACCAACCCCAGGTTCTCCAGCCAATAATACCAACGACCCAGGCACCACTCCACCTCCCAAAACTCGATCTAGTTCTGCATCTTTTGTTGCCAGGCGCGCTTGTTGACTTTCAGAGACCTCTTCAACGGGAATTGGGATGCTTGCTTGTGATTCTTTGGGTGCTTGCCAAGGTTCGGTTTTTGATTTTTGCAAAATCTCTTCTGCTATGGTATTCCATTCTTTACAAGCATGGCATTGACCTTGCCACTTGCTATACTGCGCGCCACAGTTTTTACAAAAAAAAGCTGTTTTTACTTTCGCCATCATCTCTCGAAAGATAGTTATTTTTTTCTGTTGACAACAGCTAAAAAGGCAAAAGATAAACCACCAAAAATGAGAATCATAATGGTTTGGCTTGACCATGCAATCCACCCATAGGCAAGTGCCATTTGATATGACATACCATAGTGGTTGAGTACTGTTGCGACTGCAAGTGGATACAATCCAATTCCACCATTGGTGACAGCAATCGAAAGCCCTCCTACGACAAAACCTACAATGATAACTTCAAGTCCGAGAGTGGCTGAAAGGGGTAATGAAAACTGAATCACCCAAAACATCATGATATACATCAGCCAAATAAAAATGGTGTGTGCCCAAAAAGCATATACATTGGAAACGGAACCAATCGATAAAATGCCTTTAAAGAGATTAAGAAAAAAACTTTTTATACGATCCAAAAAAGGAAACCGCTCGCTATTGATTAGAAAAGGAAACAACATAATCGCAACAACCAACACCATGATGGTATAAAAACTTATTAGGAGTCTTTTTGAACCGTTGAGTTCAGCTTTAATCCAATCTCCACCCATGTATATCGCTGAAAAGACGAGCAACAACATGATGATAACATCGATGACTCGTTCGCTAATCACTGTTCCCACTCCTTTGGATAAAGGAATTTTTTCGTAGGCAGATATGACTGTCACTCGAAGAATATCTCCTGAACGGGGTATGACCAAGTTTGACAGATAATTGATCAGTACTGAACCAATGAGGTTTATCAATTTTGGATGATAACCTAAAGAGTTGAGTAGATATTTCCAGCGGAGTGCACGAGACAGATGACTCAAAAAACCAAAGACGACAGAAATCAAAATGGGTAAATACTGCGCTTGCTGAATCTTTGACCAAATCTGTAGGCGTTGATCTGAAGTGATTGAGCTTAATGAGTAGTAGATGAGAAAAACACCAATTCCCAGTGGGATGAAGTTGCGTAATGCGGAAACGAGGGGTTTAGACAAAACTATTGTAGGGTATTGGTCTGTGTATTTGGGAATATGATTTTAGGATCAAAGTTTTTTGCTTCTTCTACTGTCAATTGGGCATAGCTGATGATGATAACGACATCTCCCTTTTGGGCTTTACGAGCAGCAGGGCCATTGAGGGTAATTTCCCCGCTGTTTTTCACCCCTTCAATAATATAGGTTTCAAGGCGTTCACCATTGTTTACATTGACAACATTAACCTTCTCACCTGCAATCAAATCTGCAGCATCCATCAAAACAGGATCGATTGTAATGCTACCGACATAATCTAGCTCTGCACCAGTGACGGTAACACGGTGAATTTTGGATTTAAGAACTTCGATTGTCATGCTGCAAATATACTTAATTGAGAGAGATATTATCTATCAATCGGGTGCCTTCAACAACAACAGCAACGAGGGCACGATAAGACATCCCTTTAACCTTTGATTGCACAACATTCAAGTTGTGTTCTGCAACGATTTCGAAGTACTCTAGCTCCATTTGAGGGGTTTCGGAGAGTTTTTGAATAGCCATCGTTTTTAATGCATCGATAGTTTGGGAGGAAAAATTGGATTTAACCATTTGCAAAGTCGCATAAATTTTTTTTGCCTTTTCTCTCCCTTCCTCAGACAAGCGAATGTTGCGAGAACTCATTGCAAGTCCATTGGCTTCGCGAACGGTTGGCAGACTTCGAATCTCAATCCCCAATGGTTTTGCCAAAAGAGAAACAATTTGCAATTGTTGAAAATCTTTTTGACCAAAATAAGCAACATCAGGTTGGAGGAGTGTAAATAAACGTTTAACTACTGTTGAAACCCCATCAAAATGACCAGGTCGATACATTCCCTCCATGGGTTTGTCCAAACCATGTAATTTATACTTTTTTGCTTTAGCACCATCTGGATAAATTGTTTCAACACTAGGGATAAACACACAGATATTTGGATCTATCGCATGTATTTTTTCAATATCTGCATCGATTGTTGACGGATAGTTTTCTAAGTCATTCTTGGAGTCAAATTGGGTTGGGTTGACAAAAATGCTAACAAATGCCATAGCATTTTCTGCATGTGCTTTTTGAATGAGTTTCAGATGCCCTTGGTGCAAAGAACCCATAGTAGGGACTAGACCCCAACTGCGATTGTTGTCGTTTTTTCTTTGAAAGAGACGCAACTCTTCTGTCGTGAAGACTTTTGGCATTTAGAAAAGTTTAACACCTTCCGTTAGGAATTATGGGCAAACTTCGTTATAATTTTCGTAATTTTGCATACTTCAAAAAGAATAATCTTTGGGTTTTATGACAGACAAAAAAGTCCTATTCGTTTCATCTGAGGTGGTTCCTTATCTACCAGAATCGAATTTATCAACGATGACCTTCTCTCTTCCTAAAATGGTTAATGAGGTTGGCGGACAGACCCGAATCTTTATTCCAAAGTATGGTTTGATTAACGAACGTCGCCATCAGTTGCATGAGGTGATACGGCTTTCAGGGATGAATCTTGTGATCAATGATATCGATGTGCCTTTGATCATAAAGGTAGCTTCTATTCCAAAAGAACGCATGCAAGTTTATTTTATCGACAACGAGGACTATTTCAAAGGAAGGCAGTTAGAAAAAGATGAAAATGGGGAATTGTATAGGGACAATGATGAACGAGCGATCTTTTTTGCTAAAGGGGTGATCGAAACAGTCAAAAAACTAAATTGGGCACCCGACATTGTTCATGTGCAAGGCTGGATTGCGATGCTTATGCCGCTTTATTGCAAACATTACTACACAGACGAACCGATTTTAGCCAACACCAAAGTCGTTTCTTCGATTTTTAATACGCCATTTGAAGAACATCTTTCATCTAACTTGATCAAAAAATTAGCCTTTGATGGCCTAGATCGTGAGCTGACGAAAGGTCTGAAAACCCCAAACTTCTCTGCTCTTGCAAAAAATGCGATAGCCAATTCCGATGGTTTGATTATTGCAGATACTGACATTGATAAAAGCGTGAAGAAAGAAATTTTATCTTCCAACAAACCCACACTTCATTCCACTTCCAAAGATAGTTTTGAGTTGGATTATAAAGAATTTTAC
>CACOXF010000014.1 GCA_902631125.1 uncultured Bacteroidota bacterium | reverse complement strand
ACTCTCTGCTTTGGTAAGTCTGTAGCTTTCATTGTGAGATAGGTCATCGTATCCATCGGATTTGATACAACCACGATTACTGTCTCAGGTGAATGCGCTAACACTTGATTGGCAACACTTTTTACGATGCCTGCATTGATCCCAATGAGTTCTTCTCTTGTCATGCCAGGCTTGCGAGGAACGCCAGAAGTGATCACAACAACATCGCTGTTTGCTGTTTTTTTATAATCTGATGTGGTGCCAACGATCTTAGTATTAAATCCAAGAGTGGTGGCCGTTTGCATCATGTCAAGGGCTTTGCCTTCGGCAAATCCTTCTCTTATATCGAGCAAAACGATCTCGCTAGCCATTCCTTGATAAGCAATGGCATCGGCACAAGTGGCGCCGACATTACCCGCGCCAACAATTGTTACTTTCATGTCAGATGATTTGTATTGGTTAATCTTATTATTTGTTAAGCATCGATATTTGCGTACTCAGCATTCTTCTCTATGAATTCTCGACGAGGGGGAACTTCATCACCCATCAACATCGAGAAAATACGATCGGCCTCACCTCCATTATCAATAGTTACTTGTCTGAGCGTTCGATGCTCAGGGTTCATTGTGGTTTCCCACAACTGATTTGCGTTCATCTCACCCAAACCTTTATATCGCTGTACAGAGCTGCCTTGTCCAAAGTCTTTTTGCAATATATCACGCTGGTCATCACTCCAAGCATATTGCTGTTTCGAACCTTTTTTGACGAGGTAGAGAGGGGGTGTTGCAATATAAATGTATCCACTTTCAATGAGTTCACGCATGTAACGGAAAAAGAAAGTAAGGATAAGAGTTGAAATATGACTTCCATCTACATCAGCATCACACATGATCACAATTTTGTGATAGCGTAGCTTTTCTAAATTCAGTGCTTTACTGTCCTCTTCGGTACCAATAGTGACACCCAAGGCAGTATAAATATTACGAATCTCTTCGTTTTCAAACACTTTGTGCTGCATTGCCTTTTCGACGTTGAGGATTTTACCTCTTAAGGGTAATATTGCTTGAAAATGACGATCTCTTCCTTGTTTGGCAGTACCTCCAGCCGAGTCACCCTCAACCAAAAATACCTCACACTCTGCAGGGTCTTGTGAGGCGCAATCTGACAATTTTCCAGGCAGTCCTCCCCCACTCATGACGGTTTTTCTTTGCACCATCTCACGTGCTTTGCGAGCAGCATGACGCGCCTGTGCAGCTAGAATTACTTTTTCAACGATAATTTTAGCATCGCTAGGGTGTTCCTCCAAATAATTTTCAAGCATTTCAGAAACAGCCTGAGAAACAGCAGATGTAACTTCTCTGTTTCCCAATTTAGTTTTTGTCTGTCCCTCAAATTGTGGTTCTGCGACCTTTACAGAGACAATTGCTGTCAAACCTTCTCTAAAATCATCTCCTGAAATTTCGAACTTCAACTTATCAAGCATACCTGATGAATCTGCATACTTCTTTAGTGTTGATGTTAGACCCCTTCTGAAGCCAGACAAATGTGTACCCCCCTCATGGGTATTGATGTTGTTAACGTATGAGTGTAGGTTTTCGTTAAAGGAGGTATTGTAAATCATTGCAACTTCAACAGGAATATCGTTTTTGGATCCTTCCATTGCAATCACATCCTCAGTCAATGGCTCACGATTTGCATCTAAAAAGCGTATAAACTCTCGTAAACCCTCTTTGGAGTGAAATAGCTCACCTTCCGCGTTTGGGTCTTTACCTCGCAAATCAATCAGACGTACAGAAATACCTTTATTTAAAAAAGCCAGCTCGCGAAGTCTTCCAGCGAGAGTGTCGTAATTAAATTCCGTTATTTGGGTAAATATGGTCGTGTCAGGTCTAAAAGTTACAATCGTACCTTTTTTGTCAGTTTTGCCAGTGTTTTTGACCTCGTAGAGTGCTTTACCTCTCTCATACTCTTGCTCCCAAACCTTTCCATCGCGATGAACAGTTGCGCGCAGGTGTTCCGATAGTGCATTAACACATGAAACACCAACGCCATGCAGACCACCAGAGACCTTATATGAATCTTTATCAAACTTACCCCCGGCACCAATTTTGGTCATTACGACTTCAAGAGCAGAAACGCCCTCTTTTTTATGGATACCAACCGGGATACCTCGACCATTGTCCTCTACTGTCAGAGACTGATCGGCATTAATTGTTACAGTAATTTCATCACAGTGTCCAGCGAGTGCCTCATCGATAGAGTTATCGACGACTTCGTAGACCAAATGGTGCAATCCACGAACACCAACGTCTCCAATGTACATCGAAGGTCGTTTTCGAACGTGCTCCATGCCCTCTAGGGCCTGTATACTATCTGCTGAATATTGGTTTTTTTGGTTGTTTTCAATCATAGTTCCTTGGCAATTTATTTAACTAAATCACATTCTATCAAAGATACTTTTTGTTGATTGAAATGAACCTACTGCAGAAGCCCTAAAATCATCAAGTTATTAACAAAAATGTGTGAAAAAAAGGATGTTAATAGGCATCATTATGCACTGCTCCGATTGCACGTCCAGAGGGTTCATTCATGTTTTGAAATGAAGCATCCCATTCAAGGGCTGTTGGCGTACTGCAGGCCACTGATGGCACAGATGGCACTGTAAGTGCTGCAGTGTCTGAGGGAAAATGCTCTTCAAAAATTGAACGATAGTAATACTCCTCTTTTGTTCTTGGTGGTTGCGCTGGAAATCGATGCTGAACAACTTCCATATCAGTATCGCTAACTGCCTTTTCAACCACTTCTTTTAGGCTATCAATCCAGTTGTAACCTACGCCATCACTAAATTGCTCTTTTTGACGCCAAGCAACGCTTTCCGGCAGATATTGCTCAAAAGCTTTTCGAAGCACCCACTTCTCCATACGATCAGCAGTAATCATCTTATCTTTTGGATTAATTCGCATTGCAACATCCATAAATTCTTTGTCGAGGAATGGAACACGACCTTCAATTCCCCAAGCTGCTAGTGATTTATTAGCACGCAAACAGTCGTATTGAAACAACTTATCGATTTTACGAACTGTTTCTTCGTGGAATTCTTTTGCATTAGGAGCTTTGTGGAAATACAAATAGCCACCAAAGACTTCATCGGCACCCTCACCAGAAAGAACCATTTTAATGCCCATAGACTTGATCACACGAGCCAACAAGTACATCGGAGTTGATGCACGAACTGTTGTGATATCATAGGTCTCGAGGTGATAAATTACATCTCGAATTGCATCTAGGCCTTCTTGGACTGTAAATGTAACCTCATGATGAACAGTGCCAATGTGTTTGGCTACTTTTTGAGCAGCTGCTAAATCAGGTGAACCCTTTAGCCCAACAGAAAATGAGTGCAATTGAGGCCACCAAGCATCTTTTTTATCATTCGACTCCACTCTTTTTTTTGCAAACTTTTTTGCAAGAGCAGAGGTAATTGATGAGTCTAAACCACCCGAAAGAAGAACGCCATATGGGACGTCGCTCATCAGTTGTCTATGAACTGCGTCCTCGAGAGCATTTTGCAATTCATCAATATTTGTTTTGTTATTTTCTACTACTTTATAATCACGCCAGTCGCGATCATACCATTTTGTTAGTTCCCCTGTAGTGCTATTATAATAATGTCCTGGAGGAAAAACATTGATTTTTGTACAATAACCCTCCAGGGATTTGAGCTCTGAGGCAAAGTAAAGTGTGCCATTGGCATCCCACCCCATATAAAGGGGAATAATGCCCATGTGGTCGCGCGCAGCAAAACAAGTATTTTGTTTTACATCAAAAATAACAAAAGCAAAAATACCATTTAGTTCATCGATAAAATCGACTCCCTTCTTCTGAAAAAGAGCAAGGATAACTTCACAATCAGAGCCTGTTTGATAGGAGTAATTTGGTATCTGCTTGCGCAACTCTCTATGATTATAGATTTCACCATTTGCTGCCAAAACAAGCTGCTTATTTTTGCTATATAATGGCTGTTTTCCAGAGGCAGGGTCAACGATGGCTAAACGTTCGTGAGCCAGTATTGCATTTTTGGCCACATGAATACCACTCCAATCAGGTCCGCGGTGGCGAATCAGCTTAGACATGGACAATAGTTGGGGACGAAGCTCCTCTATTTCAATTTTATTATTGTAAGCACAAACTATACCACACATATTAAATTTTTTGACAAAGATATGTTTTGTGCGTATAAATAGAAGCATTTATTGCATTTTGCCTTCAGATTTTAACTAAAACACTATTTTTTGTAAAAAATTTACATTTTACGAATAAAATAAGTTCAAAAGTTTGAGATTGTTTGTTTTATAGTTTTTAATTTAGGGGCTAAATCATGAATGAACATATTATTTCATTTGAGAATGTCACAATTTCACAGGGAAAAAAAATTGTGCTTCATGACGTCTCATTTTCACTAGAACAAGGTGCGTTTGTGTACCTTATTGGGAGAACAGGCACTGGAAAAAGCAGTCTTCTCAAAACACTCTATGGCGACATTAAGCTCAAAGTGGGCACTGGATCAGTTGTGGATTGTGACTTAAGAAAGTTAAGAGATCGTCATATTCCTGATTTGCGTCGGCAGCTTGGAATTGTTTTTCAAGATTTTCAGCTTCTTTCTGATCGAAGTGTAGAGAGAAATTTAGACTTTGTTTTGAGGGCCACTGGGTGGAAATCTGCAAACAAGCGATCGGACCGCATTATTGATGTACTCGAAGCTGTTGGGTTGGCTAACAAACTGAAATTTCTTCCTCATCAGTTGTCGGGTGGCGAGCAACAACGAATTGCCATTGCACGTGCCTTACTCAACGAACCAAAACTCATATTAGCCGATGAGCCAACTGGGAATTTAGATCCTATTACAAGTGAAGAAGTGATGGAACTTCTACATGAAATCAATGGAAAAGGGACAAGTATTTTGATGGCAACGCATGACTTTGATTTGATTTCCAAATTCCCCAAAAGAACCATGATGTGTGAAAATAAAAAGGTGATTGAAGTAAAAAAGAAAAATTAAATATCTTCAATTAAGGATTGCCATTCAGCAGCAATTTTGTCCATAGATAGATGTGCAACTGAGTTTTTTGCGTTTGCACGAAGCTTATTATAAAGACCATTGTCTTGAACCATCCTATTCATTGCATCAGTCATCATTTGCTTGTCATTTGCATTTACGAGTAGGCCGTTTTCCTCATGATGAATAATCTCTCTTGGACCTGTGGGACAATCGTAAGAAACAACTGGTGTTCCACATGCAAGCGACTCTATCAATATCATAGGAAATCCTTCAAGCTTACTTGTAACAACCAAAAAATCTGCTTTGTTGAAATAAGCGTAAGGGTTGGGAACAAAACCCATAAATTGAATTTTTTTTGAGTGAATAGATAATCTAGCATAAGCCTCAAGGCTTTGTTTCAATTTGCCTTGACCTAATATAACAAGGTGAATATTTTTAGAATGAAGTGTAGATTTATTGTAACACTCAATTGCATGCTTAAATTGCTTTACATTATCATCCATACGACCAACACACAGAACGTATTTTTCTTTAAATGAATGATTTTCATTTTTGATTATATCGATTTTGTTGAAGTCAAAGCCATTATGAATCGTTTGTGTGTTCACAAGTCTTAATAAATTTAGTTTGTTTTCAATATCCCTGGAGACACTAACTATTTTACTCATTTTATTGTAAATAGGACGAAATAAAATTCTCGGTTTAGGGAAATAAATTTCCAAATCTGACCTGTGACAAATAAAGATTTTACTACATTTATTTCGATAAATAAATAAATGAATCATCAGTTCACGAATCGTATTTCTGCGGGCTCGAGCATCAATAATTACATCCGGAGATAATTGGCTTACTAGTTTCCCCCAAAGAAAAAATGCCTTTATGCTTGTTAAAAAAAGAAGTGATGATTTCTTTTTAACACCCAATGAAATGATGTTGCCTTTGTAGCCGTAGTCAATATCATCATAAGCAGTTATCAAAGTTACTTTGTGCCCTAAATCAGATAGAAAAATTGACATGTCCGCCATCACCCTTTCTGCTCCACCCCTGCCTAGGGACGGTCCTACTAACAAAATATGTTTTTTTTCAATCAACTAAATCATATTAATTAAGCTCAAATAAATTATAACTATAACCCACACATTAACTAATTTTGGGGTTATGTTAAAACTATCGGTTCATATACTCACATACAATTCAGAGGAATTTATTTCAGAGTGCTTGGGTTCCATACTTGAACAAAAAACCACTTTCTTGTTTGATATTGTAATTGGTGATGATGCATCAACAGATAAAACAGTTGACATTATCAATACATATACAAACATACATGATAATATAAAATTAAAGGTTCAAAATAGCAATTTAGGCGTGCTCAATAATTTCATTGATACGCTTTATAGGTGTAGCGCAGAATATGTGTATGATATTGCTGGGGATGATTGGTTATCAGACCCAAACGCACTGCAAACTTTGGTCGATGAACTTGACCAAAACCCAAGTTTTAGTTTTGTCGATAGTGGTTTTGATTGTTATTACCAGCGCACTGGTAAGATCAAATCATTTGTTAACAAAAACATCGTAACATCAGCAAAAAAAGATTACATAGCTAGGCACAAAGTTTATGGTACAAGTTTTATGGGATGCTGTTACAGAAAATCTTTCATCCAAAAATTTGTGAACTTTGATGAATACCTAAGTCAAAATATGGATTTTGAAGATTATCCCATTTTAACTGATCTAATTATGAACAGCGATTTTGGACTTATTCCCAAAACATTAAGTGTATATCGAAAGCACAGAGATTCGCACTCACTCAAGGCAGACTCGCATTTGAGAGTTAAACTATATTTTGCAAAAAAATATAATTATTCTAAAGATGAGTTTGAAAAAATACATCAAGTTCATGACGAACAAATGCTTCACAATGCCAGTTTGACGAGTGACAAAAAATCAGGTCGCAAGCACTACAAGCCATTTCGCCAACCAGTACTGCGCAATTTTGTGTATTTCTTATCTAGTCAGAGTCATCTGGTTCGAAAATTCTTTAATCTTTTTCGAAAAATCTAAATCGACTCCCAAAATAAAAGATCGACCATAACAAATAAAAAAAGTAGGTTCCGGCAAAAGCAATTGACGCACCAATAACCCCATATTTATTGATAAAAAACAGACTCAATCCCAAATACAAAAGCCCTGAAATCAATTCTGATATTACAAAAACTGTTGTAAGTTTTTTGGCGATCATAATGAAAGAAACAGAGAAGGAAAGTAGCTTTAAATAAGTACCCAGCAACTCCCATTTCAAAAGGAAGATGGTATCTAAAAAGCTCGAGGAGTACAAAAATTTAATAACACTACTACCAAACAATAAAATAATTATCAAAGCTGGCAATGCAACAATAGCTAGAAATTTGATCCCCCAAAGTACTACCCTGAACAAACCTTGTCCAGTATTGGCCTCAACTAGCTTGGGTAAATAATACAAGGATATTGATGAAATCGCTAAACTACTAATGAATAAAGATAGTCTGCTATATCCCTCCCAATAGGAAGCCAACTGGACTCCTACATGCTCGACAAGCAAGCTTCTAATGACAATTAATACAGTTGGAAAAACCATGGCCGCAACAGCTGACATTACTGTAAAAGACAAGATCGGTTTAAAAACATGGAATCGAAAAGGTGTGCCAAATAGCACCCTACCAAAAGACAATGTGCTGCGAAAATGAAAAAAGTAGGTCAGCAACAAACAAACACTTGGAATAAACACACTTGCAACGAGTCCCAAAGTATTGAAATAGTATATCAAAGTAATCGAAAGACCCAGGGTCAATAGAGAAGAAATTAAAGTTGAGCGAATGATGATTTGATACGATTTTAATCCATGAAAAAAAGATTGCATGATTGTGTGTAATACAAAACATATTAAACTCAGTAGGAGTCCACAGACCAACCAAGGATGAAGATTTCTCTCTTTTTCACTCAATTGTAAGAGAACATATAACTGATCAGAAAAAGCGAAATAAATAGCGATGGAAGTAAGAAGCCCAATAAGCATGAGCGATAAAGATGCTTGCAGGATGATTGTCGGAAAATCTTTATAATCTCCTGTTAAATACTTTACAGCACCCTCATAAATACCTGCTCCACTGATTTGCTGAAGAATCGACAGCACGCTTTTTAGGTTTCCAACAAAAAGTAGGGCTGATGAGCCTAAGTAGATCACGACAACTTTATTGATGACAAGTGTAGAAATCGCTTTGACAAGCTGCGCAACACCGTTGAGAACTGTGTATAATGATCCTTTTGAAATCATTACTCGACGAGTTGCTCGATAAGTACATAATTTGATGTTCGAACATCATAAAAATCCTGCGTCATTGTACTGCCGCCAAAACTTTCTTTCCAGTAACTCAGTGTATGGTTGAGCGCACGACCATTATTTTCGTTGGAGTGTCCAAAGCTAAAGTATTCGAAACCAGCACTTTTTTTCGTTATGATAGTTGAAAATAAAGAAGATAAAGCGTCAGCCGATTTTCCATAAGGCGTTGCAGAAATGTATTGTGCCAAGGAAGTTTTGTTGGCATTAAATAAAGTCGTTCCGCCTATAATTTTACCATCCTTATAGATATCATATTGCTTGATATTCTCTGGAAAAGAGTCCTTTAAAAATTGAATTTCTTGCAATGAATGCACAGGAGTACCTGCATGGCTGATCTGCAGATTGGGAATTAATACCTCATTCCAAAAGGGTTGCATGTTGTCTGTCTCACGAATTTTGAAATTGTGTGAGTTAGCAGACTTTATTTTTCGCTTTCGATTTTCATTAGGCGCCAATGATGGTGGTCGTAAACAAATTGCAGCATCTCTTCGATAAAGCTCAGCCTTACAAACAAATAAGGCATATTCGATTTCATCTGATGGATACAGATGATAAAGCATTGGAGTTTGCTTGATGAGTAGATTCGAAAACCCTTTTTGGTTGTAGTACTTTAATATTATACCAAATACTGTCAAAACATCTTTAAGTTTAATTTGTTTTGGTAATATCAATCCCCCATAACTCAAACCTTGATGAGAATAAATAGTGTTTTCTTTGCTGTTGGAGGGAAAAACAGCAATGAGTTTGGTCTTATTATATACAAGCAGAGAGGAATCTTCAAAACGATCGTGATGGTAGCCAATGAACTTACGTGTGAGCATGAAGGTTCCATTTTTGGATGTACCAACAAAATCATCCCACACTTGACTTAGGGAGTCATCATATCGTTCAATCATAAATTTTTTCATACTATGATATGAAAACGCAAATTTACGCAATAAATTACCCGATTTGTTTTTCTTGGCATTTGCGTTCGTTTTCGTCTAGAAAGATTTTTCGCAGTCGTTGGGTGTTAGGCGTGACTTCTACATATTCGTCTTTTTGAATATACTCAAGTGCTTCTTCCAAGCTAAAACGAATGGGCGGTGCTAGCTTGACTTTATCATCCGAACCAGCTGCACGAACATTTGAGAGTTTTTTGGTCTTGGTCACATTGACGACTAAATCATCAGCACGTGAACTCTCACCAATGACTTGACCAGTGTAAATCTTATCGCCAGGATAAATAAAAAACTTACCTCGGTCCTGTAGTTTGTCTAAAGAATAGGGAACAGCAGTGCCTTTTTCCATGGAAATTAAAGAGCCATTAATACGACCTTGAATATCCCCTTTATAAGGCTCAAATGATATAAAACGATGATTCATTATTGCCTCTCCTGATGTCGCAGTTAGCAACTGATTTCTCAAGCCAATGATACCCCTCGAAGGTATTTTAAATGAACAAAGCATTCTCCCCCCTTTTGGCTCCATCGCTACAATCTCACCCTTTCGTGTTGTAACCATTTCAACTGCTTTTCCTGAAACATCCTTTGGTAAATCGATTATGAGTTCCTCAATTGGCTCACACTTTTTTCCATTAATCTCTTTGATAATAACTTGTGGTTGTCCGATTTGAAGTTCATACCCTTCTCTTCTCATGGTTTCGATCAGAACAGATAAATGTAAAACTCCTCGCCCATACACAATAAACTTGTTGGCATTATCAGTTTCTTCTAATCTCATTGCAAGGTTTCGCTCTAGCTCTTTCTTCAATCTGTCTTTAATCTGGCGAGAGGTTACTAACTTTCCCTCTTTCCCAAAAAACGGCGAGTCGTTGATAGTAAATAGCATACTCATGGTGGGCTCATCTATAGAAATTGTAGGTAATAACTCTGGACTTTCGGCATCTGCAATCGTATCTCCAATATCAAAATCGTCGATACCAACAATAGCGCATAAATCTCCAGCAGTTACCTCATTAACCTTTTTCCTGCCCAAACCATCAAAAACAAGCAACTCCTTGATTTTCGACTTTACAATAGAGCCATCCCTTTTTACCAATGAGACTGTATTATATACTTTGAGCACTCCGCGATGCAGACGTCCAATGGCGATTCTTCCTGTAAAGGACGAATAATCCAGTGATGTGATTAGCATCTGCGTCGTTCCTTCTTCAACTTTGGGAAAAGGAATATGTGATATAACAGCATCGAGCAATGGCTCAACCGAATCTGTTTTGACTTGATTGTCGTAAGACATCCAATTGTGTTTTGCAGAGCCATACAGTACTGGAAAATCAAGCTGCCATTCATCTGCTCCCAAATCAAACATCAGATCGAAAACAGCCTCGTAAACTTCCTCTGGCCTGCAGTTATCTTTATCGACTTTGTTGATAATAACGATAGGCTTGAGTTTTAAATCGATGGCTTTTTGCAGTACAAAACGCGTTTGTGGCATCGGCCCTTCAAAGGCATCAACAAGTAATAAAACACCATCTGCCATGTTAAGAACACGCTCAACTTCACCTCCAAAATCTGCGTGGCCAGGGGTATCGATGATGTTGATTTTATTCCCTTTGAAAGGGACTGAAACGTTTTTTGATAAAATTGTAATCCCACGCTCTCGTTCCAGATCATTGTTGTCGAGAATCAAGTCCCCTTTGGATTCGTTTTCACGAAATAGTTGGCAGTGATGAAGAATTTTGTCAACCAATGTTGTTTTCCCATGGTCAACGTGTGCGATAATCGCAATATTTCGGATGTTTTCCATTTCCAAATTTATGGTCGCAAATGTACATTTTTTAAATCGAGTAGATTGTTTCTAAAGCAAATCCTAAATCCTTATTTTTGCAATATGAAGGCATTTAAAGATCGATTATCTTCTGAAAATTCTTTTTTTCTTCTTGCAGGGCCTTGTGCTATCGAAGGAGAGGAAATGGCGATGCAAATCGCTGAGCATCTAGTCAAGACCAGCGATAAACTTGGAATTCCTTTGGTTTTTAAAGGAAGTTTTAAAAAAGCAAACCGAAGTCGGATCGACAGCTTTACTGGAATTGGCGATGAAAAAGCATTAAAAATACTAAAAAAAGTAAGAGATGAGTTTGGTGTTCCAACAGTTACTGATATTCATGAGATTGATGATGCAAAAAAAGCTGCAGAATATGTAGATGTCCTTCAAATTCCAGCTTTTTTAGTCCGACAGACCGACTTAGTTATCGCCGCTGCGAAAACAGGGAAATATGTCAATCTAAAAAAAGGACAGTTTATGAGTCCAGAGAGCATGGAACATGCTGTTCGAAAAGTTACTGATTCTACAAATGATAAAGTCTGGATAACAGATCGTGGAACTATGTTTGGATACCAGGATTTGGTGGTTGATTTCCGTGCTATTCCTGTAATGAAATCTTTTGCTCCAACTATTTTGGATGTAACCCATTCCTTACAACAGCCCAACCAGTCAAGTGGTGTAACAGGGGGGCGTCCAGAAATGATTGAAACCATAGCTAGAGCAGGTGTTGCAGCAGGCATTGACGGTCTTTTTATCGAAACTCATTTTGATACGAAAAGGGCAAAAAGTGATGGCGCTAATATGCTTCCTTTGGAACTTATGGAAGGCCTTTTAACACGACTACGTAAGCTTTACCAAGCTGCTGCCTCATTATAGTACATTTTGAATTTAAAAATGTTTATTTTTACACCGCTCTAAATTTTGGAGTATGTTCATTGAAACACATCGGGGTCGACTGGTATTGACAGCGAGAAAGATGTAACGGTAAGCAAGTCGAGCGCTGGACTACAGCTCGAGAATCTCATAGTACCACCATTTTAAATGGCGAGAATAACTACGCTCTTGCAGCCTAATAGATTGAATTATAGTAAGTCTAGGCCTTTGTCCCACTAGGTGGGAAGGTGAGATGTCTTGGTGTGGCCCTTGTTGACGGCAACACAATTCAAGGCACCATTAAAGTCAACATAGAAATCTTGGCGCTTCGACAAGATTTTAAATCAAAGAAGATAAGATGTAGATAGGCAGTTTTCGGTCAGTCTATATTCGAAAATTAATTGAAAACTAAACTTGTAGAAAGCAGTTGTATCACTTGTTTGGACGAGGGTTCGATTCCCTCCGACTCCACAAATTATTTACAAATTCAACTTTATGTTTTTGCGAATAATTATTTCATGTTAACTTAAATAAGTAAAATATTTTTTAAGTTACAGTTATTTATCAAATAACTTCAGAAAAAATTTACTATTGAATGTCCAATAGTTGATGGTACTGAAATCAAAGTGACAGATAAACTAAATGAATCATTTCCATTTTGGAAAATACAGACTTCTATGAGGAGGTTATTATTATTTATTTTCTATTTTATGTACAGTTTATCTTTATTTACACAGGAGCCTGTATCAGATGATAGACGTGATACTAAACATCCTAAAGTTGTAAAGTCAAATATCACAAAGCATTATCATTCAAATGATCATCATTATGAAGATCATTGGGAAATACCCAGTAAAAATCCAGATAGGATAATCCTGACATTCTATGGAAATCCGTCGAGTCAAAGAGCAGTTACTTGGCGAACTGACTCTACAATTAATGACGCGGTAGCTCAAATTTCAATTGCAGGAAATAATTCAAAATTCAAAATGAATGCTAAAACTTACAGTGCAAAAACTGAAGAGCTAAAAATTGGAGATTTTCATAACAACAAACATGTATCGGTTCATTATCACAGTGTAATTTTTGAGAATCTAATCCCTGAAACACTATATGCTTATCGTGTTGGAAATGGTAAGATTTGGTCAGAGTGGATTCATTTTAAAACTTCTTCAAATGAATTCAAACCTACTCAGTTTGTATATTTTGGAGATGCACAAAATAATATTCTAAGCCAATGGTCTAGGGTTATAAGAATGGCATATCAAAAAGCCCCTGATGCATCATTTGCAATATATGCTGGTGATCTTGTAAATTACGCCCATTTGGATAATGAATGGGCGCAATGGTTTAAAGCCGGTGGATTTATTCATAGTCAGTGGACAGCAATTCCTGTCGTTGGAAATCATGAGTTCGGCAAAATACCTCCTGAAAACAACCAAAAACTTTCACTTCAGTGGAGACCCCAATTCACGCTACCATTTGAAAAAAGTTTAGACAAAAAACTTCATGAAACGGTCTACTCAATAAACTACCAAGACATACTAATTATAGTTTTGAATTCATCTGAAATGCTTGAACAACAAACCGCTTATGTAGAAAAAAAATTAAAGGGAAGTAAAGCTAAATGGAAAATTATTACATGTCACCACTCGATTTTTTCACCTGCTCCAGGAAGAGATTTTGAATATGGAAGAAAATTTTGGAAACCACTTTTTGATAAGTTTAGTGTTGATTTAGTATTAAATGGTCATGATCATTCATATGCAAGGGGTCACGTGCCAGTCAAATCAAGATTAAATGATGAAAATGGAAACCTCAAAACAATGTATATAACTTCTGTAAGTGGACCAAAACAGTATTTGGTTGATAGAAACCAAATTAAAAATTATACAGCTGAAGGATATACAAACGAAAAAACAGGTGAAGACACTCAATTTTTTCAAGTGTTTCAAACTCTAGAGAACAAGCTTATTTACGCTGCATACACTGCAACAGGTGACTTATTTGATAAAGTAATAATTATGAAGGATTTTGATACTGGAAAAAAAACATTTGTTAACACTAATCAAATCAAATAAGTTCAATGTTTCTTTCAGTCTTAAGTTGAATTAAGGATTTCAATTTTCAAATTGATATGAATTGCTTAATGAGTAAGGAACACTATCTCGATTTGCAGCCCAGTTTTTGTTGGGCTTATCACTCATACTGAAATCAATTTGTCCTCCTAATTGAATAGAATTAAATTTTATAAAGCTTTTATCCCAAATTTCGCCATTTAATGAAGCTGAGTTGATAAACACATTATCTTTACTGTTGTTTGGTGCTGAAATCTGAAATTTTTTTCCATTCGCCAAGCTCAGTTCTACTTTTTTAAACAAAGGACTTCCAATAACATATTGATCTACTGCGGGAGTTACTGGATAAAAACCCAAAGCGCTAAATACATACCAAGCCGATGTTTGCCCGTTATCCTCATCACCACAATATCCGTCTGGAGTTGGAGCATACAATTTCGTTAGTACATCTCTAATTCTAAATTGTGTCTTATATGCTTTTTTAGCATAGTTATACAAATAAATCATATGTTGAATAGGTTGGTTCCCGTGTGCATAATTTCCCATGTTTACGATTTGCATTTCACGAATTTCGTGGATTGTAAAGCCATAATATGAATCATCAAACTTTGGTGGCATATCAAATACTTCATCAAGTTTTGAAGTAAATTTATCATTTCCACCCATGAGTCCAATCAAACCCTCAATATCATGAAACACTGACCAAGTGTAGTGCAAACTATTTCCTTCAGTGAAAGCATCTCCCCATTTAAGAGGGTTAAAAGGTGATTGAAAATCACCTTTCTCATTCTTTCCTCGCATCCACTTGGTCTCAGCATCGAAAAGATTCTTGTAATTATAGGATTTATTAAAAAACTTATTTGCCAATTCTTCTTTACCCATTTTCTGAGCCATTTTAGCAACTGTAAAATCTGCATATGCATACTCTAGTGTTCTTGCTGCATTTTCATTAATTCCTACGTTATAAGGAACATATCCAAGATCGTTGTAGTACTCAACTCCTTCTCTCCCAACAGAACTAATAACATTGCCATTTGATTTTGGTCTGTTTTTAGAAGTAGTTGCATTTTTAAGCATGGCTTCAAACAATACTTCTGAATCCTTCATCTGTACACCTTTTAAATATGCGTCTGAAATAATCGGAGAGGAATTCGAACCAATCATTACATTTCTATGGCCTGGGCTTGCCCACTCCGGAAGCCATCCAGACTCCTTGTAAGTGTTGGCTAAGCCTTCCATGATTTGCGCATTTAGTTTAGGGTACATTAAATTGAAAAAAGGGAATACAGCTCTAAATGTGTCCCAAAAACCATTATCTGTAAACATGTACCCTGGTAAAACTTTTCCATTATATGGGCTATAATGAACTATCTTTTGCTCTTTATCAATTTCAAAGAATTTTCTAGGGAATAATAACAGTCGATATAAACAAGAGTAGAATGTTTTTATATTTTCTAGATTATCATCATAAATTTTTATTCGACTCAACTCCTTTTCCCAAGCATTTCTTGCTTCATTTTTTGTAGTCTCAAAACTATTTTTACCAATTTCTCGATCTAGATTAAGTTGAGCTTGTTCATGACTTATAAATGATGAGGCAACTTTCACTTCTACTTCTTCGTCGTCAAAAGTTTGAAATCCAATGATAGCTCCAACGTGATCCCCAACATTGTCAGTGGAGTTTGTATTCAAACTCCAATCATCCCCCCAAGTATGGGTTACTTCAAAATCTTTATTGAACTCAAGAACAAAATAATTGTGAAAATTTTCTGGGACACCCCCATTATTGTACCTGCTGTAACCAATGATTTTCTTTTGTTTAGGCAAAATTTTTACCATTGACCCCTTACTGAAAGCGTCTAATAAAATAAATGATTCGAAAGAGTCAGGAAATGTAAATTTGAAATGAGCAGCTCTTTCCGATGGGGAAACTTCAACTGTAGAGTCGTAGTCTGCTAAATATACCTTGTAATGATAAGGCTTTACTGTCTCAGCTTTGTGAGAAAACCACGATGCTCGCTCATCTTCTTGAAACTTTAAATCTCCGGTAACAGCCATCAATGAAAAAGCAGCATAGTCATTTAGCCAAGGGCTGGGTTGGTGTGTCTGTTTTATCCCACGAATTTTATTATCATCATATTTGTATGTCCATCCGTCACCCATTTTTGCTGTCATTGGAGTCCAAAAGTTCATTCCCCATGGCGTAGCAATTGCTGGGTATGTGTTGCCATTGGAAAGCTCAAAAGTGGAGTCAGTTCCCATTAAAGGATTAACATAATCAACTACATATTGATTATCATTACTCAAATAATTGAATTGTGTATTATTTTGACTGAAACAAAAAAATGAGCTAGTGGAAAAAATTATACAAAATTTAATATACATATTTTTCAAATTATATTATTTAATCATAATTATTAAGTATCGTAGAGATTTGAGAAATTCCTAAATCTGTACTCCTCTTGTGAGGTGAACTTCCACTAATCCAAATCTTAAATTTTCCATTATTTAAAACTTCTCTACCCATCTCGTCAATTGAATTCAACATTGATTTGTTCAATGTAAATTGAATCCTTTTTCTCTCTTTAGCTCTAAGAGGAATTTTTTTAAACCCTTTTAAGCTGTATTTTGGGACTCTAAATTCTGAATCAATATTTGTTACATACAATTGAACAATTTCATTTCCATCAAAATGTCCAATATTTTCAACATCAAATGATACTGTAACAGAATCATTCCTTGCAATATTTTTTTCACTTAATTTTATTTTTGAATATTTAAAATATGAATAGCTTAATCCAAATCCAAAAGGATACATAGGTTCAAAATTTGTGAATCTATAAGTCCTATTTTCCATACTGTAATCACTAAATTCTGGCAAGTGATTAATAGATTTAGGAATAGTTATAGGCAAACGCCCTGATGGATTTACATCTCCGAAAATTACATCCGCAATAGCGCTACCACCTTGCTCACCAGAATACCAGTTGTATATAATTGCATCAGCCAAACTCTCTACGCCACTGAGCTCTATAGCGGATCCAGATGATATTACTAAAATAATTGGCTTTTCTTTTGCTTTTAATCGAAGATCGTTTAAAAAATTTATTTGATTTTTAGGAAGTGATATTTCTTTTCTATCTCCATGATTATTCGATAAAACAGCATCTCCCCTTTCACCTTCAATTAGTGCAGAAATCCCCATAAATGCAATGATTGCATCAGATGAGGAAGCAATGTGATTAGAGTTAAAAAAGTTTTTTTCTGAATTATTTAGGTCAACCCCTAATGCATGTCTTACGATTGTGTTGGCACATACTTTTGTTAAAATTCCCTCAAGAGGTGTCACAACATTTGTACTTAGGCCATTATAATTTCCCAGCAGTGTCTCTAAACTAGTTGAATTTGGCCCCGTTATAAAGATTCTATTTAAATCTTTCTTTAATGGTAAAACACCATTGTTTTTCAACAATACAATTGATTCGCTTGCAACCTTTCTACTTAAATCAATATGCATTTTAGAATTAATAATTTTTTCATCTAAATGGTCATACGGACCTGTACCTTCAGGCTCAAAAAGCCCAAGTTTTAGGCGAGTCAATAATAATCGTTTTAATGATTTGTCAACATCAGATTCTTTTAATAACCCTTTTTTTACTGCTAACGGGATATCTAAGTACAAGCTGCCACAATTTAAATCCACTCCCCCTTTTATTGCATAAGCTATACTTTCTAAAGATGATCTTGTAAAATTGTGATTCGTATGGATGTCATTTATGGCTCCACAATCTGAGACAACATGGCCATTGAAATCAAACTCATCACGAAGAATATTAGATATCAGATTTTCGTTTCCACAACAAGGTTCACCATTAACACTGTTGTATGCGCACATTACAATTTCAACGCCAGAATCAATTAAAGATTTAAATGCAGGCAAATAAGTCTCATATAAATCTTGCTTTGAGACATTAGCATTAAAGCTATGTCTATTTTTTTCTGGACCTGAGTGTACAGCAAAGTGTTTTGCACAAGCTGCAACCTTTAAGTATTTTAAATCATAGCCCTGAAGGCCCCTAACAAAAGCACTTCCAATTTGTCCTGTTAAGAACGGGTCCTCTCCATAAGTTTCTTGTCCTCTACCCCACCTAGGATCTCGAAAGATATTTACATTTGGAGACCAAAATGTCAATCCGCTGTACTGCCCTTTTATCCCTTTTTTTTGGAAGATGTTGTATTTGGCTCTTGCTTCATCCGAAATGGCAGAAGCAATCCGTTCAATCAAATCAGGATCAAAGGTTGCAGCAAGAGCTATAGCTTGAGGAAAAACAGTTGCTTTTCCAGCTCTTGCTACTCCATGTAAAGCTTCGTTCCACCAATTATATTCACTAATTCCATAACTAAATAGCCCTTTTGATGAATTAATCATCTGAGATGATTTTTGCTCTAGAGACATTATCGAAATTAAACTATCAGCTTTTTTCTCTATCGATTGAACGAAAGCCCTATCAGTAATTTGAGCACAAACAGAAACACTTAAAATAAATATAGTATAAGTGGTATAAAATCTATTCCGTTTCATTTTCAGACTTCCGTTTCAATTCGATTTTAATCATTAATTCATCAATTTGATTTTGTTGTTCTTTAATGGCATTAATAAGCACTGGAATTAGCCCTTGATAGTTCACCGACATTGTTCCATTATTTTCATCACCTCCTTTAACAAGTTCTGGGAATACCTCTAATATTTCTTGAGCCAAGAGTCCAATTTTATTTTCTTTTTGATTAGACTTCAGGGTGTATCTTTTTCCATCTATTTGAATAAGTTTTTCAAGTGTGCCCCCAAGCGAGGAAATATTAGATTTCAATCTTGCATCTGATTCTATAGTCAAGTCTCCGCTAAGAGTTGCAGAACCATCATATTTTACCATAAAAGCATTGGAAGGATTAGCACCAGATCCACCATTTGAAGAATCAATGTCGCCATTACCAATCACAAATGCTACCCCTGCCTGACTCCCTGTGAATTGGCCATCTAAAAAATAATAGCCTTGATAACCCTCTGGATCTATATTTACGTCTCCAATCCCTCCTGCATTATTAACACCAATTGCTAACATTCCAAAATTATCAGATGTTGTTCCAAGACCCATAGATGCAGAAGCTTGGTTTATAGATTTTGTACCTCTGTTAAAGGCGGCTGAACTTCTTCCTGAAGCTATATTTTTGAAACCCATAGCTATAGCACTTCCAGCTGTCCCAACTGCTGCAGTTGTATCCCCAGCAGTGTTTTGATATCCAGCAGTGAAGTTTGTGGTTCCCCAAGAAATATTTTCTTGACCAAGTGCAGTTGATCCGCCACCAGCAGCATGGTTTTTAAACCCAATAGCAACTGTGCCTGCGCCCTCAGCATAACTCTCTTTTCCAATTGCCACTGAAGAATCTCCTGTTGCGTAATTATAGTTACCCATAGCTACACTAGTTTGTCCAGATGCAGTATTTCTATAGCCAGATGCAAAAGAAACAGGACCAAGTGCACGTGATGCTCTTCCAAATACAGCTTGACCACCATTATTCTCGTCCTTTCCGAAATTACCATTTCCACTAGGTGTTCCTGCTATGTTATTAAAACCCATAGCTACAGAACCGGTACCTGCAGCTCTATTATATGCATTGGCAGTAAAAGAACCCCATCCTAATGAACCCATACCGCCATGATCTTGAGTTAAAACATCTTGACCTTGATACAAGGGATGAGTATTGTCTTTAAATCCACCAAAATCATTAGCAGCTTGCGTAGCAGATTTTTCTGAAACAGTCATGTCAACAGACCAATCCCCAATATTACCAAAGCGATATGTATCCTCCCCAGTGCTATCATTACCATTGCCATTTCTAGCAGCGTTACTGAGACTTGAACGGTAAATCTGTCCATTAAATACGCCTCCATTACCATTTTCAACAAAAATAAGTGCTGACTTTTTGTCCTGGTCTAAAAGAATATTTCCAGGAGACTGACCATTGTAAATTTCAGAAAGTGCAAATTCTACATTACTTGATGTTAATTTAACATGTTCTTCATTTTGGGTGGGCATACTCCAAGCATCAAAAGGAGTATTTTCAGGATTTCCCATAAATTCATTCCAATTATTTGTGAAGTAATCCATACCACTAACTGAGGGGATGAAACTAAAATAATTTGTTTGTAGTTCATTAATAAAAGTTGCTACAAGAGGATCTGAGGCAGCAAAACTTGCTGCTAATTCTTCAATATTAAAAAGTCCCCCCGGAACTGTATCTGGTCCAGCAGTATGACCATGAGATCTAGACAAAGCCTCAGAAGTTATATCGCAAAAACAAAACCAAGGCGCATCAATATAAACTCTGCTTACTGTTGAAGTTGTATTAATATTAGGGGTATACCATGCATCAAGGTATGCGTCAGTACTTGATGCCACTTCAGGTAAAAATGCATCAAGGACTTTATCTCCGGGGTTTACAGGATTTCCATTTTTAAAATTATATTTTGACAAATTCCCACTGCCGTTAATAATAGCTACATTTCTTGTACTAACAGGATACTCGTCAATTCCAATATTATCAATTGCATTGTAAAATATTTCATGAAATGGGTGTGGCTGAGGAAGTGCATTATTGTTATCAAAATTCGCAGAACCATTTTGTAGATGGGGCTCGAGATGATCCCATAACATTTGTCTGGCAGCAGGAGATTTTATCATTCCATCGACTAATGGTCTTAAGGACTCTACACTAAAATCTCCGACCCAAGTATCTAATCCATAAGCCAAAAAATTAAACATATGCTGGAAACCGATTGGAACATTTGCACCTGCATGTGGTGCATCAAATGAAATATAAAGCCGAGTGTCATGATCAATATTTTGGCTTTCCATATAGTTTAATGCATACCTAGAAATTAATCCACCCATACTTGGGCCAATAACAATATTTTTTTCATCCCCAACTTTTGAGTTATTGATAAATTTGATTAATTCAACTAATAACATGGCATTTCTCTCAATATAATCTGCCCCTCCATAAATCCAAACCTCATCCTCTTCACGATAGTAAGTTGGAAAATTTAGTACTACCACATCAAAACCTTGAGCCCTCACAGTATCACCTAAATTTCCCCCACTGTAGTTAAGTTGAGCATAAATTCCCTCTATGTTTCTTGTATCATTAGGATCAAATCCGTCAACTAAAAAAATAGGTTTGTCAAGAATTCCATCACTACTGTGAAAAATACTCATCTCTCCCCATCCCTTAAATGGGTATTCATTGTAAGGTTGAATATATGGTGGCTCTGTAGTTCCAGATGTAAAGCCAACAATTTCTTGATTATTAATTTGGGAATACTCATCATTTGAGTATACAACTTCCAATGATGATTGAGAAACAATTGTTGAATTAGCTTCAAAGTTCAACTTGGTAAAAATATCTTTACTGCCGGGAATATTATAATTTACTGCTATAGTTTCCCCGATATTAATTTTTCTATATCCTAAACCATCACCAAAATCAATTTCAATTTTTTCTATTTTTTTATTGGAAGTATTAATAAATGATTCTTTGCTAATTTCAAAATTTACCCTTGTCCCTCTTTGAATCTGTTTCAATGCAGCTGTTACGAACAACTCTTCTGTGTTAAAAACTTCTTTATTTTTCTTTCTTAGCTTAAAAGTCCCCTTTTTTGTTTTTTTTAAAACCTCATCCATGTTTAAATCAGGGTTAAAAATATCATACTCAGCATATATAATCCCAAAATAGACTTTATCACTCAAAGTTTCTTTTTCTATGTTTTTTTTAATTTTTTCAAGTTGATTATATCTCTGTTTAAAGTCAGAAAATGAAATGGATTTATATGTCTGATAATAATCAAATATATTCTGCTTTCTGTCATTAATTTTCCCAATATCACTTACTCCTGCAGGGTTATACAGAATGTCTGTTGCCATTCCCTTTTTATTAAATTTTGGAAGGACATCATTTATATTTTGAGATACCAATGAAGCTGAAATAAAAATCATTAAAACAGAAAGGTTTCTTAAATTCATATTCTAACTCTACTAGAAATAATTTCAATTTGATTTTGTTGTTCTTTAATGGCATTAATAAGCACTGGAATTAGCCCTTGATAGTTCACCGACATTGTTCCATTATTTTCATCACCTCCTTTAACAAGTTCTGGGAATACCTCTAATATTTCTTGAGCCAAGAGTCCAATTTTATTTTCTTTTTGATTAGACTTCAGGGTGTATCTTTTTCCATCTATTTGAATAAGTTTTTCAAGTGTGCCCCCAAGCGAGGAAATATTAGATTTCAATCTTGCATCTGATTCTATAGTCAAGTCTCCGCTAAGAGTTGCAGAACCATCATATTTTACCATAAAAGCATTGGAAGGATTAGCACCAGATCCACCATTTGAAGAATCAATGTCGCCATTACCAATCACAAATGCTACCCCTGCCTGACTCCCTGTGAATTGGCCATCTAAAAAATAATAGCCTTGATAACCCTCTGGATCTATATTTACGTCTCCAATCCCTCCTGCATTATTAACACCAATTGCTAACATTCCAAAATTATCAGATGTTGTTCCAAGACCCATAGATGCAGAAGCTTGGTTTATAGATTTTGTACCTCTGTTAAAGGCGGCTGAACTTCTTCCTGAAGCTATATTTTTGAAACCCATAGCTATAGCACTTCCAGCTGTCCCAACTGCTGCAGTTGTATCCCCAGCAGTGTTTTGATATCCAGCAGTGAAGTTTGTGGTTCCCCAAGAAATATTTTCTTGACCAAGTGCAGTTGATCCGCCACCAGCAGCATGGTTTTTAAACCCAATAGCAACTGTGCCTGCGCCCTCAGCATAACTCTCTTTTCCAATTGCCACTGAAGAATCTCCTGTTGCGTAATTATAGTTACCCATAGCTACACTAGTTTGTCCAGATGCAGTATTTCTATAGCCAGATGCAAAAGAAACAGGACCAAGTGCACGTGATGCTCTTCCAAATACAGCTTGACCACCATTATTCTCGTCCTTTCCGAAATTACCATTTCCACTAGGTGTTCCTGCTATGTTATTAAAACCCATAGCTACAGAACCGGTACCTGCAGCTCTATTATATGCATTGGCAGTAAAAGAACCCCATCCTAATGAACCCATACCGCCATGATCTTGAGTTAAAACATCTTGACCTTGATACAAGGGATGAGTATTGTCTTTAAATCCACCAAAATCATTAGCAGCTTGCGTAGCAGATTTTTCTGAAACAGTCATGTCAACAGACCAATCCCCAATATTACCAAAGCGATATGTATCCTCCCCAGTGCTATCATTACCATTGCCATTTCTAGCAGCGTTACTGAGACTTGAACGGTAAATCTGTCCATTAAATACGCCTCCATTACCATTTTCAACAAAAATAAGTGCTGACTTTTTGTCCTGGTCAGCCAATATGTTACCATTTCCATTTGAACCATTAGAAATTGGAAAATCACTGAAGCAAACAAGTTCTAAACCTTCAGAATTTGTAATGTTATTGGTTATTCCCGAGTGTTTACCTATAAAAGATATTTTCGAGAATTCACCCGGATCTCCAGATAATCCTAAAATAATATTGCCTCCTTGTAACTGAAATGAGTTTACACTAACTCCATTAGCATTTGAAAGAATGAAGTCATTTGAAATTTTATTTAGTAGTTGCGAATAGTTGTTAGTTCCTGGAACTAAGTTGCTTGAAGAAGTTTCTATTGTAAGGGTTTGATTTTGAGTTATACTTACAGAAACAACTAAGGGTGGATCGATTTCACCATTGTAGCTATATCCATAAATTGATTTCATTAATGGTCTAAAAATCCTTTCTCCAAATAACTCATATCCATTTGAAAATGGGAAGTGGCAGTTATCTGAGTGAACTGTAATTCCTGAGGTACCCATTATGTAAATATTATTATAATCTTCGGCAAGTTGACGCTGAGCTTCTTTTATTTTTTTTCTTCCACTACTAATTGTTCCGCAATCACAATCCCTTGTTTGGAAAATGAAAATTTTCTCAATTGCTTGATAATCTTCTAGCCAGGAGTTCTTTAAACTATTAAAAGCAATCTTGTAAGCAGATGTGCTAAGGCCATTAGAAAATGAATCTGCCTCACCTTGAGACCACAGCACAGCTCGAACATTGTTTTTTAGTCCTGTTTTATTAAGCCTATAATATAATCTGCCGTAGTTTGAATTAGTAGATGAGACATAATCATCTGGACGTTGGAAAAATGATACTGGTTGGCCACCATGAGCTCCATTAAAAATTGCGATCGGAATTTGCAGCTCATCAATTAATTTTTTTGCAAGAACAATACCCCATTGGCCTGTATTCCCAGTAGAATTTTCATTACCGTCTCCTTGGCCATAATGCCATTGATTATCAGAAAGTAATCCGCCTGAACTGGTATAACCTCCAGAAAAAACTCTTATA
>CACOXF010000013.1 GCA_902631125.1 uncultured Bacteroidota bacterium | reverse complement strand
GCTACCAAGTACAACATATGACTAAGCATAAAAATCCAAAAATTCGGATTTTTGAATCTTCGGCAGATTTGATAAAAGAGTTATAATTTTTTGTTAGACTTGATTAAACAATAAAAAAATTATAATTTGCATTAGTTATTTGTTTAAATTTTGTTTGTGAAATCTATTTTTGATACTGTATCAAAACGATGTAGCAAGGAAATCACAGAGTCGTATAGCACTTCTTTTTCCTTGGCCACTCGCATGCTTTCCTCTGAAATACGACAGGACATCTACAATATATATGGGTTTGTTAGACTGGCAGATGAAATTGTTGACAGTTTTCATGACTATGACAAGGTTACGCTTCTCAACCGTTTCGAAGAGGATTTGGCCTATGCGTTAGATCATAAAATTAGTACAAACCCGGTACTGAATGCTTTTCAACAGACTGTTCATCGGTATGAAATTGACAGAAAATTTATAGGTGCATTCTTGCAAAGTATGCGTTGGGATCTTTCAAAAAAAGTGTATGAAACCGATGAAGAATACAAAACCTATATCTATGGCTCAGCTGATGTTGTTGGGTTAATGTGTCTTAGTGTGTTTGTCAAGGGGGATCAAAAATTATTTAAAGAATTAAAGTCATCAGCAATGGCACTTGGGTCAGCATTTCAAAAGGTTAATTTTCTTCGTGATCTGAAAAACGATTTTGTGCAACTCGAACGGTCATACTTTCCTGGTGTTGACTTGCGACAGCTTGACGACTCCTCTAAACAAAAAATTATAGACGAAATTGAATATGATTTTCACAGAGGATTGTCAGGTATTTTCAAACTACCCAATGCTGCTAAATTTGGGGTCTACACTGCATACAAATATTACCTTAGGCTGCTCAAAAAATTAAAACGTGTTCCCTCTGAACAAATTAAAAATAAGAGAGTCCGAGTTGCAAATATTCAAAAGGTTGATGTTCTGGCTCGCTCGTATGTAAGGTACCGTTTTAATATTCTGTAAGCTATGCTCCTCACTTTACATGTTTTTATATTTTTCTTGACCTTTATTATTATGGAGGGTGTGGCTTGGTTTTCTCACAAGTATATTATGCATGGTTTTTTATGGTCTCTTCACAAAGACCATCACAAAAAAGATCACGACTCGCAATTCGAAAGAAATGATACTTTCTTTTTGTTTTATGCAGCAGTGAGTGCAGGTTTTGTTGTGTTGTGGGGCGAGTTTGGGTTTTGGCCAGGAATAGCGATTGCTCTTGGGATATTTGCCTATGGGCTAACGTACTTCCTTGTTCACGACATATTTATCCACCGGCGTTTAAAGTGGTTTAGAAATACCAATACTCGGTATGCTAGAGCCATTCGCAGAGCACATAAAATTCATCATAAAAATCTAAGTAAAGAAAAAGGAGAATGCTTTGGAATGCTTTGGGTCCCTATGAAATATTTTAAAAAATAAAAGCTTTTAAAGCTTAGCCATTTGAATGGCAGCAGCAGCAGCTTCCACTCCTTTATTTCCTAAAGACCCCCCACTTCTCTCTCGAGATTGTTCTAGGTTATCATCTGTCAATACACAAAAAATAACAGGTGTCTTACCTAGTGCATTGAGTTGCTGAATGCCATTGGTAACCCCCTGACAAACATAGTCAAAGTGACTTGTTTCCCCTCGTGTTATACTGCCAATAGCAATCACAGCATCATAATCTCTGTCGATAGCGCTACGACTTGCATACACCAACTCGAAGCTACCAGGAACATCAATCCGATCAATTTGTGTAGCGTTTTTTTGTGACAAAATATTTTTTGCCCCTTCGTACAAACTCTCAGTGATTTCATAATTCCAATTGGAAACGACTAAGGCAAAACGCAACCCTTTGGCACATGGTAGTGCATCGAGAATCAAGTGATTACTGTTCTGGTTTTCAGTTGCCATTTTATCTACTGCTGGCCTGACCAAGCAAAGCGTCGATGTTGGTAGCTTCAACCCCGTCAGAGAATTCATCTTTGATGATAGAAAAGTATTCGCTTGCTGTTTTATAATCCCCTAATGATAAAGCAACTAACCCAGCCTTTCGCAAATAGCGAGGATAGGTAACTTTATTATCACTGTATGACAATGCCTTTTCATAATATTGAAGAGCATCAGAAAATTGTTTCAGTTCTGCAAAAGCATCTCCTATACCTCCTAATGCTAAAGGTTGTAAAACAGGATCAGATGATTCAAAATCCTCAAGATAGTCAATGGCTGTTTCAAATTCTTTCAGATGAAGATATATCATACCAGTACTGTAAGTGGCGATATCTGCAGCTGGCGTTCCAACGTAATTGTCAATAATATCGAGGAAACCATATTTCCCCTCGGCACCATTTAATGCATTTTGAAAAAGAGAATCACGATCGTTTTCATTGGTAAATCCCTTTTGGAAGTAGTCTTGCGCAAAATAAATTTCAGTATTGGCCTCAGCAACTTTTGGAGCATAAACTAAGTTCTGATAGCTCAAATAGGCAAGTACAACAATGATAATCCCAACAATCAGTCCAAGAATTTGACTTTGATAATTTGCTATCCAATTTTCAATTCGAGATGCACCAGTGTCCAAGTTTGAGAAAACTTCTTCTGTTCTATCGACTTCTGGATTGTGCTGAGAGGTCTTTGTTTTCTTTGCTCCGCGCTTTTTATATGTGGCCATAATTTGTAAATCGTGTTTGCAAAAATATGATAAATATTGAAATGAACGTTCTGTTAAAACCATCAAAAATCAATAATTTGGTGATTCCTAACAAAGTGATATAATTTTTGGCCTGTGGAGGAGCTATTTTTAAACAAACTTTCGATTTTAAATTACCGAAACTTGAATGGAATTGACTTTGATTTGAACAACAATATCAATTGTTTTATTGGGAATAATGGCGTTGGTAAAACAAATACTTTGGATGCGATACACTTCTTAGCAATGGGAAAAAGCTATACTAATCGCATTTCTAATCAAAATATCAATCACGATGCGAGCTTTAGTATGATCGAGGGAATCTTTGATAAAAATGGAAAAAGCCTTAAAATTCAGTGTCATTTAGAACGTAACGGCAAAAAAACAATCAAACGAAATCGAAAAGCATATAAAAAAATTGCTGCCCATATTGGGCTGATTCCTGTTGTTGTCATTTCTCCAACAGATACTGACTTGATATCCGAGGGGAGTATTGTGAGAAGAAAATTTTTGAATCGCACCATTTCACAGTCTGATAAAAACTATCTTAACAATCTAGTGACCTATCATCGAATTTTACAACAAAGGAATGCATTACTCAAACATTTTTCATCAAATAATAGCTATAGCAAAGACACACTATTAACCTATAACGAAAAACTTGTCCAATTTGGAAACCCAATCTACGAGGCAAGAAAAACATTCATAAAGACTTTTCATCCCTTATTCCACAATCGATATCAATTTATCAGTGGTAATCGTGAGCCTGTTTCAGTGAATTTTGAGTCGAAACTCGATAATAATTCTTTTCAAACTCTTCTAGAAGAATCATTGCAAAAAGATCTTATTTTACAACACACGAGTGTTGGTCCACATAAAGACGATTTGCGTTTTCAAATCAATGATTTTCCAATCAAGAAATTTGGCAGTCAAGGGCAGCAAAAAACATTTCTGATCGCACTCAAACTTGCCCAATTTGATATAATTAGAAATCAGATGAATGTATTACCTATTTTGCTTCTAGATGATATTTTTGATAAATTAGATGAGAGTCGAGTAATGCAAATCATCAATTTGGTCAATGACGATTCCTTTGGTCAGTTGTTTGTCACAGATACCAATAAGGAGAGAACAGAAAATATGATCAAAGAGACAGCGCAAAGCTATTCCATTTTTAATTTGTAAAAAATACAATAAAGTACATGAGTGATGATGAGCAAAAAATAAAATCAATCCTTGAAGAATTCATCTCAAAAAACGCGCTTAGAGACGGAATTGACACAGCCAGAATACAAGAAAATTGGAGCTCAATTATGGGCGAAAACATAAGTGCATACACAAAGGAAGTGAGCTTACAGAAAGATGTTCTTGTTGTAAAATTAAGTTCGTCTGTACTTCGCCAGGAGCTGAGCTATGGCAAAGAAAAAATTGTTGAAATGATCAATAAATTTTTGGGAGAAGACAAGATTCAGGACATCCGATTAATCTAATAGATTTCACGCTGAGAGAATTGAAATGAACACTCAATTGCTGCATTTTCATCACTGTCAGAACCATGAATTGCATTTCGACTTACAGACTCTGCAAACAGCTTACGTATCGTTCCTTCAGCTGCCTCTTCAGGGTTGGTGGATCCAATCAATGCTCTAAAATCAGCGACTGCATTTTCTTTTTCTAATATTGCTGCTACAATCGGACCACTGGTCATAAACGCAACCAATTCATCAAAAAAAGGTCTACCCTTGTGCATTTCATAAAATACCTCAACTTCTCTCTGGCTGAGTTGAGTCATTTTCATCGCTTTAATCTTAAAACCAGCTACTGCTATTTTTTCAAAAATGGCACCGACATGGCCAGCACTGACTGCATCTGGCTTTATCATTGTAAATGTTCTGTTCAACATCTATATTTTTTTGCAAACCTACTAAAAATTCAATCTTCCCCAACTATGAACTTTAGTTTGTAGTTTTGACTTATGATTCGGATTTGTTTGATAGGCGCTGGAAATGTTGCAATTGCACTTGCAAGAGAAATCCTTGAAAACAATGCGCTTTCTCTTGTACAACTCATTTGCAGGGAACAAAACAGGGTTCCGAACGATTTAAGCCATCTCCCAATTTCGAATCATTTCAACGCTCTTCCCGATTGTGATTTTGTAATTATAGCAGTTTCTGACTATGCCATACATGAAGTTAGTCAAAAAATACCCTTGTCTGATGCCATCGTGGTGCATACTTCTGGGGCATCTTCAATCGATTTGCTCAACAAACACAGTAAAAGGGGAGTGATGTATCCATTGCAAACATTTTCGCAAGTTCGTCGATTACATTGGCAAGAAATCCCTTTGCTGTTGGAGGGAAATAACACAAATGTCAATGACAAGTTGGAAAAACTATCGAAAACGCTTAGTACATTTGTAACACATACCAAAGAAGAAGAACGTTTACATATGCATCTTGCTGCTGTCGTCGTAAACAATTTCACAAACCATTTATATGTGGAAATAGATAAGTTCTGTAAGTCAAAGAACATAGGTTTTAACATGTTGATTCCTTTGATCGAAGAAACAACGAGAAAACTATCGTCTCTTGACCCACGAAACAGTCAGACGGGTCCTGCGTCGAGGGGTGATTTGCAAACGATTGAACGTCATAAATCGATTGCAATGACAAATGAATTGGCTGATATTTACTTATTTTTTACATCACAATTATTAAAACAATACAATGAAAATCTTTAAAGAAGAACTCAAATACATAAGAAACTTTATTTTTGATGTTGATGGCGTCTTCACCGACGGAAGCATATTAATTCACGAAGATGGTTCGATGTTGAGAACAATGAACACCAAAGATGGGTATGCTGTCAAAGCAGCTTTGCATGCTGGGTTTAGTATTTGCATTATGTCTGGTGGCACAAATCCTGCTGTTCAAAAAAGACTCAATGATTTGGGGGTGAAAGATGTTTTTCTAGGTATTCATAACAAAGTGAAAACACTCGAAAAATACCTGTCCGATAACAATCTTAAACCCAGTGAGAGTTTGTTTATGGGTGATGATATCCCTGATATACCAGCCATGAATATGGTGCATTTGGCTACCTGCCCAAACGATGCAGTTCCAGAAGTTCGCGCTGCTTCTGACTATATTTCTCATTTCCCTGGCGGAAAGGGGTGTGTGAGAGATGTGATTATACAAACGCTAAAAATTCATGGCAAATGGGGTGATTTTTTTGAAGCTAGAAGTGATACCAAATGAACATTCCTAAAGGGGTAGAAATTATTCTGGGCTCAGGGTCGCCGAGACGACAATATCTACTCGAGCAAATGAATGTTCAGCATCGTGTTGAGTTGCAAAGCATCGAAGAAAAGTATGACTTGCGTTTAGAGGCCGAGCAAGTCACAGACTATTTGGCGCAACAAAAAGGAAAAGCATTTCAAAACAACCAACTCTCATCTAATCAAATCGTCATTACTGCTGATACGATTGTATGGTTTGAGGGCAATGCCCTTGGAAAGCCTAAAAATGAGACAGTTGCCAAGCAAATGTTACTCTCTCTTTCTGGAAAAACACATCGTGTGATTAGCTCCGTTTGTTTTACAACCCTGTGCCAACAACACACGATTCATTGCTTTACAGATGTAAGGTTTACAGATTTAAAAGAAGATATTGTTGCGCAATATGTGTCAACTGGCAGCCCTCTAGATAAGGCAGGTTCTTATGGAATTCAAGACGCTTTTGGACTGTACGCTGTTGCAGAAATCAATGGTTCTTACACCAACGTAATGGGATTGCCATGTATGCAAACGTACAAGGCATTAGAGGAATTAGTTCAAGATCGTTTGTGAATTCAATTATTTTTCAGTCCACTCACGCAACTGCTTTTTGTTGAGATCAATATATCGTTGATTGCCTGCTGATTCTGCCAATTTGAGCGACCTTTGGGCAGTATCTATCGCCATATTCAATTCACCAAGTGCTTCGTGTATCAAAGATTTTTGACGATAAAACCAAAACGCATCATCTCTTAACGCAACTGCCTTGGTGATCCACTCTTTTGCTATTTTAAGATCTTTATCATTATTAAAATAATACACTGCTGCAGTGTACAAGTCATTGGCAGATGCAGTGTCGACATTCATTTTTGATAAATTAGACTCCATGATTTTATTTGTTGGAAAAACAATTGGTAGCTGTATAACTGTTTTTTCCCAAGCCAATTGCAAATCTGCAGTATCTAGGGTGATATTTTCGATTGAGATCCGAAATGATTCTGTATGAGAAACATCTTGCACCTCTGCGCGAACAGCCAGGCTTATTTGTTCTTCGTCCCATTGTGCTGGAGTTCCCCAATTGTCAGTTTTATTATAAAAATACACCATCCAAGTATCTTTGTTTGGAGTTGTGTACAATGCATAAGTACCCTTCGACAGGAGCTGACCAGAGATGACAACATCATGTGAGAAAGTAATCAAAGTATTTCTATTTGCACCTGTTCGCCAAAGTACATTATAAGGTACTAAATCTCCAAAAATTGTTCGCGCTCTGACAGATGGCCTTGCGTAATCGATAGTGACCTCCGAGAGGCCAACGGTCTGCACTAACTTGGCTTTTGGGCTGAGTTGAGGTCTTTGTATTTGAGCATGAATGCTTTGGGTGACAAAAAGAATGGAAATGAAAAATATAGGTTTCATTATAATTGGGTTTATTTTCAAAGCTACACATTTCATTCAAACTAATGGATATTAATTTTTGTTTAATCTTTTTTTTAATTCATTAAACAAAATGATATATTTGAAAAAAAAAAGTGTACAGTTATACATCAGAGCAAAATTTACCAATCGATATTAATGAAGCATGGGAGTTTTTGTCAGATCCCAAGAATCTAAAAACGATTACGCCAGATTATATGGGTTTTGATATCATTTCGGGTGCAGAACGTAAGATGTTTCCAGGTCAAATCATACAGTATATCCTCACTCCTATTCTCAAGATTCCTTTTCGCTGGGTGACTGAAATCACTCATGTGGAGCATGAGCGATACTTTGTTGACGAACAACGCTTTGGCCCCTATTCTTTTTGGCATCACAAGCATTTTATTGAAGAAATCCCGAATGGGGTGAAAATGACAGATATCGTAGATTATAAACTGCCTTTGGGTTTGCTGGGGCGTTTTGCGCACTGGCTTTTTGTTAAGAACAAAGTGCGTTCAATTTTTAATTATCGCGAGCAAAAGCTCGAAAGCATCTTTGGAAAATATAATATAGAACATGAAAAATAATATCTTATTTATTGGAGGGTCGAGTGGTATTGGCCTAGCAACAGTGAAACTACTTGCCGAAACCCACGAAGTATATGTAGCCTCTCGATCATCCGAGACCCTCGCAGGATTATCCATCAATCATCTCCCCTTTGATGTGACAACTGATGATTTATCAACCCTTGACTTGCCTGGCGAATTGTCAGGGCTTGTGTATTGTCCAGGTAGTATCAATTTACGCCCATTTAAAGGTCTTAAGCTAGAGGCTTTTGAAGCAGACTTCAAGATCAATGTTTTGGGCTTTGTCAGTTGTATGCAAGCTGTTTTGCCAAAGTTGACTACCAACAGTAGTATTGTATTGTACAGTACAGTCGCAGTAAAAGTGGGAATGCCATTTCACGCGAGTGTGGCTGCATCTAAAGGAGCGCTTGAGGGTCTTGGCAAGTCACTTGCTGCTGAGCTAGCACCCAACACTAGAGTGAATGTGATTGCGCCGTCTATTACCAACACCCCTTTGGCAGATCGCTTTTTGAACAATGAAACTAAGTTGGAAAAATCGGCACAGCGACACCCATTGAAGCGAGTTGGCAAAGCTGAAGACGTCGCATCAATGACGCGTTTCTTGCTCAGCGATGAAAGCAGTTGGATGACTGGTCAAATCATTGGCTTGGATGGAGGGATGTCATCGCTAAACACACACTAAATTGGATTCTATTGCATTGTTTTGGTTTCGTAGGGACTTACGTTTAGACGACAACGTGGGTCTTTATCATGCCCTGCAAAATGAATCGAAGGTACTTCCCGTATTTATTTTCGACACTGATATTTTGAGTCGTTTGCCCAAAGATGATGCTCGTGTTTCCTTTTTATTTCAGCAAATCGAAGATATGAACAGTCAGCTTGCTCTATCAAATAACAAAATTCATGTTTTTTGTGGCAAGCCGGTCAATGTATTTAAAGAGATTTTAAAATTGAATAAAGTTCATGCCGTTTACGCCAATCGAGATTATGAACCTTACGCCACAACAAGAGACTCCGAAATCAAAACCCTACTAGAAGACAGCAATATTCCTTTCTCAACTTTCAAAGATCATGTCATTTTTGAACAAGACGAGGTTGTCAAGTCAGATGGTACTCCCTATCGCGTGTATACACCTTATTCCAGAACTTGGCTGGCTGCATTTGCAGATGATAGAGATCTCAAAGACTACAGTGTTGCATCTTTTGAAAAACTTGTTAAGCTTACAGCACACAATAATCCGAGTTTGTCAGGTATTGGCTTCACAACATCCAAAATTGCTGTGCCGCAGTATAATACTTCAAAACAAATCATCGATCAATATGAGGAGTTGAGAAACACCCCCTCAGTTGCAGGGACTTCAAAAATAGGAGTTCACTTGCGTTTTGGTTCTGTGAGTATTCGAAAATCAGTTGCCAAAGCATTGCAATCTACAAATCAAACTTTTTTGAAGGAGTTGATCTGGCGTGAGTTTTTTATGCAGATATTATGGCACTTCCCACACACCGAAAATCAAAGTTTCAAACCCCAATACGATCGAATTGAGTGGCGCAACAGTCCAGAAGATTTTCAGCGTTGGTGTGATGGCGAAACAGGTTATCCATTTGTTGATGCTGGCATGAAAGAAATGAACCAAACTGGATTTATGCACAATCGTGTGCGTATGCTTGTTGGTAGTTTTTTATGCAAACATTTACTGATCGATTGGCGCTTGGGTGAGGCATATTTTGCCGAAAAGCTTTTGGATTATGAAATGGCTAGTAATGTTGGTAATTGGCAATGGGTCGCAGGATGTGGGGTTGATGCAGCGCCTTATTTTAGGATTTTTAATCCAACAGAGCAAATCAAAAAGTTTGACAAAAACCATGACTACATTAAAAAGTGGGTGCCCAACTATCAATCGCCCTCTTATCCCAAACCTATCGTTGATCATAAAATGGCACGAGAGCGTTGTTTGGAAACCTATAAATCTGCCTTAAACAAATGATAGGAGTCAAAAAAGCTGATCTCCCCGAAAAGCTTTGTTTGGTATGTGATCGACCATTTACGTGGCGAAAAAAATGGGAAAAAAATTGGAATGAAGTTAAATATTGTAGTCAAAAATGCAGGATAAACAAAACACAGCTTTAGTTTGGTTTAGGAATGATCTCAGGATCGCTGACAACCAATCGCTTTATGATGCTACAATAAAGCACGACAAGGTTATTGGTCTTGTTTTGATTCCAGATTTTTGGTTAAAAGAAACAGCGTTTGGATTCAGAAAAATGGAGGTGTTTAGAGCACGTTTTTTGATCGAAACCATTGATGATTTAAGGCAAGAGCTCAAGAAGTTAAAAATCCCTTTGATCGTAAAGGTGGACAATGGAAGTTCTTTGAAAAAGCTTTGCGATCAATATCAAATTACTGATTTGTACATGCAAGAGGAATGGACAAAGGAGGAAGTTGATCAGGAAAAAAACATTCCTGATAATGTCAGTGTCCACAAGTATTACAGTCAATTTCTATTTCATCCTGATGATTTGTCTTTTACGATTGAAAATCTCCCAGAAATTTTTACTGTTTTTCGTAAAGCTTGTGAAAAAAATAGTACAGTTCGACCCTGCGCCCCAGAGCCCAGAAAGCTTGCAGACGAAAACTATCAAATTCCCTCTAGCGAACCATTGACTTTACAGGAGCTCGGATATGCGCCATTTGATATCCACCCCAATAGTGCCTTTCCCTTTCAAGGCGGCAGTGGTGCAGCAAGTGAACGATTAAATCACTATTTTTGGAAAACTAATAAGTTATCTTACTACAAGAAAACAAGGAATGGATTATTGGGAACTAATTACAGTTCCAAATTTTCTTCATGGCTGGCAAACGGATCTATTTCTCCCAAATCAATTTATTGGTCGGTAAAAGATTATGAGCTAGAAATTGATAAAAATCAATCGACTTATTGGCTCATTTTTGAATTGATATGGAGAGATTATTTCAAGTATGTTTCATTGCGCCATGGCAATTCTATTTTCGTTGTAGGGGGAATCAAAAAAAGGGTATATAATTGGCGGCAAAATCATCAGGTATTCGATCAATGGATAAATGGCACAACAGCTGAACCATTTGTGAATGCCAATATGATCGAACTCAAAAAAACAGGGTTTATGAGCAATCGTGGAAGACAAAATGTCGCAAGTTATTTTGCAAAAACATTGCAAATGGACTGGCGCTGGGGTGCTGCTTATTTTGAATCTATGTTAATCGACTATGACGTCCATAGCAATTACGGAAATTGGATGTATAATGCTGGTGTTGGTAATGATCCTAGAAATAGAACTTTTAATGTAAAATTACAGTCTGACAGATATGACCCAAATAAAAAACATGAGATGATATGGACACGATAAATATAGTTTTGCCTAATCAATTATTTGAAAACATTAAATTGATTAAAAAAAATAAAACTTATCTAATTGAAGAATTTTTATTTTTTAATCATTATAAATTTCACAAACAAAAAATTTTATTTCATAGGCTTAGTATGAAAATATATAATGATTTCCTTTTGAAAAGTGGAATGCAAACTGAATATATAAATTCTTATGATGAAACATCCGATATTAGACTGTTCATTAAATCATTAAATAAAAACATTAAATCTATCTGTATTATTGATCCATGTGATTACTGGTTTGAGAAAAGATTAAAAAAAGGTTGTGATGACAGAAATATAAAACTAGTTGTACTTGACAACCCATCTTTTCTACTTACTAGATCAGACCTTCAAGACTTTTTTAAAAAGGAAAAGAAAAAATTTTTTCAAACAACTTTTTACAAAAACCAAAGATTAAAAAATAATATCCTCATAACAAAAGATAATAAGCCTGAAGGTGGTGATTGGACTTATGATGTCTTCAATAGAGAAAAATATCCTTCAAAAAAAAACCCGCCTGAGATATATTATCAAAAAAAGGATTCTTACTATGTAGAAGCAGAAAACTATGTAAAAAAATATTTTGAATTTAATCACGGAGATATTGTTGAAAAATTTATATATCCCACATCTTTTGATGGAGCTAAAAAATGGTTTAAATATTTTTTAGAAACAAGATTTCAGGATTTTGGACCATATGAGGACGCAGTTGTAAAAAATAATTCAATTCTAAATCATAGTGTTTTGTCCCCACTAATAAATTCAGGTCTTTTAAACGTAAAATACATTTTAAACACTACTGTAAAGTTTTACCAAAAAAATAATATTCCGATAAATTCTTGCGAAGGGTTTATTAGACAAATTATTGGATGGAGAGAATTTATTCGAGGGGTATATATAGTAAAAGGAAAGGAAGAACGAACGAGGAATTTTTGGAAGTTTAACAACAAAATTCCAGATGAATTTTACACTGCTACAACTGGTATTGAACCTGTTGATGATACAATAAATAAAATCAATAAATCTGCATACGCCAACCACATTGAAAGGCTTATGTTGATTGGAAACTTTATGCTTTTATGTGAAATTCAACCAAATGATGTTTACAAATGGTTTATGGAGATGTTTATCGATTCATATGATTGGGTTATGGTTCCTAATGTTTATGGAATGAGCCAATTTGCTGACGGGGGTTTAATGTCAACTAAACCTTACATAAGCAGCAGTAATTACGTTCTGAAAATGAGTAATTACGAGAAAGGTGACTGGTGTCAGGTTTGGGATTCTTTATTTTGGAATTTTATTGATGTCAGAAGAGATTTTTTCACAATGAACCCAAGGATGAGAATGATGGTAAGTTCATATGATAAAATGAATCACGATAAAAAAAATAAAATTAAGGAAATTTCTGGTGATTATTTGATAAAACTTCATGGAGAGTATTAATGTTTTTTGGTTTAAAAAAGACCTGCGTGTCATGGACAACCCTGCGCTCCAGGCTGCTTTGCTTGACTACACCCCCACCCTTTTAGTGTATAATTTCGAACCCATGCTGCTTAAAAACGATCATTACGATAACAGGCATTGGCAGTTTATTTCAGAAAGTCTCGCAGAATTAAATCAGTTCTTTTCACAATACAACACCAAAATTCTCATTTGCAGTACGGAAATGCTAACTCTTTTTACAGAAATCCAAAAGTACTACACTATCAAATCCATTTACAGCCATCAGGAAACCGGGCTTGCTTGTACATATGAGAGAGATCAGTTAGTTGATCGTTATTGTCGATTAAAGGGAATTAAATGGAATGAATTTACAAATCAAGGCGTTTTTCGCGGGCTTTCAAATCGAAAAAATTGGAGAAAAAAATGGGTTCAGTTCATGCATGAACCCATACAATCATGGGAAGCAACAAAAAATTCATTTGTTTCCAATTTAGCTATTGATTCGATTGAGATTGATGCTTTTGAATGGAAAAGTTCTTCAAGTCATAATATCAGACAAAAAGGAGGGACAAAGCAAGGAATCGCCTACTTGAATAGCTTTATCAGCAATCGTCACAAGTCTTATCAGAACTCGATTTCAAAACCGGAATTGTCGCGTAAGGCATGCAGTCGATTGTCGCCATACATATCTTGGGGTAACCTTTCGGTTCGCCATATATGGCAAACTGCCGAGCAGGCCAAACGAAAGGGAGCATCGAAATTTCAACTCAATGCTTTCACATCAAGATTACGATGGCAAGCCCACTTTATTCAAAAGTTTGAGATGGAGAATCGAATGGAATTTGAGAGTATCAACAAAGGATATGCATCATTGGACAAAGCAGTTGATGAAAGCTTGATACAAGCCTGGAAAGATGGACAAACAGGCTTTCCCTTGGTTGATGCATCCATGCGATGTTTGGTTCAAACAGGTTATATCAATTTTCGAATGCGTGCGATGTTGGTATCGTTTTTTACCCATCATTTGTGGCAACCCTGGCAACATGGTGTTACGCATCTGGCAAAACAGTTTTTGGATTTTGAACCTGGCATTCATTATCCTCAATTCCAAATGCAAGCAGGGGAGACTGGCATCAATATGTTGCGAATTTACAATCCAGTAAAAAATAGTTTAATACATGACCCTGAGGGCGTATTTCTTTGCAAATGGGTGCCAGAGCTTAGTAAGCTTCCATTGCATCTGCAGCATGAGCCTTGGAATATCACAGCTATTGAGGAAGAGCTTTATAATTTTTCTTTGGGGATAGACTATCCTAAACCTGTTGTTGACTTACAAACTGCAGCAAGACATGCTTCCAAGCAACTTTGGTCGATTAAAGGATCTAAAAAAGTCAGGAAAGAATCGAAACGCATACTTTTAAAGCACACCTTGGCAGATAGAAACAACTTTGATTAGATGGAAAAAAAACAATTTAGTGTTGAACAAACCGACCGAATTATCGAAATGGCATGGGAAGACCGCACCCCTTTTGATGCGATTAAGTATCAGTTTGGGATCAACGAGCAAGAGGTTATTTCATTGATGCGCAACAATCTTAAGCCCTCAAGTTTTAAGCTATGGCGAAAACGCGTACAAGGCAGAAAGACCAAGCACAGCAAGCAAAGAGGCGAGGATGTCAATCGATTTAAATGCAGTCGTCAACGAGGGATAAGCAACAATAAGGTTTCAAAACGATAGGAATCAGCAGGCCTTACACACGCTTGATTTCAGCACCAATAGATTGTAGTCTCTCAACGATGCGTTCATAGCCACGATCGATCTGTTCGATGTTGTGAATCGTACTCTTTCCTTTTGCCGACAAAGCAGCAATTAACAGAGAAATTCCAGCACGAATATCAGGAGAGGTCATTGTTGTTCCTTTGAGGGAAGATGTGAAATCATGCCCAATAACAGTCGCTCGGTGAGGGTCACAAAGGATAATTTTTGCACCCATATCTATTAGCTTATCAACAAAAAACAAGCGACTTTCAAACATCTTTTGATGAATCAGTACACTCCCTCGTGCCTGAGTAGCGACCACAAGCATAATGCTTAAAAGATCGGGTGTGAAACCAGGCCATGGCGCATCGGAAATGGTCATTATTGAGCCATCGATAAAACTCTGAACTTCATAACCATCAGTATGTGCAGGAATGTAAATATCATCGTCGCGCTTTTCAATCCGAATCCCCAATTTTTGAAAAACACTTGGAATTTGACCCAAATTGTCCCACGAAACGTTCTTGATTGTTAATTTACTTCGCGTGAGTGCTGCCAAACCAATCCAACTACCGATTTCAACCATATCAGGTAAAACGCGATGGGTAGTTCCAGAAAGGCTGTCAACACCTTCAATCGTCAATCGATTTGATCCAACGCCAGAAATTTTGGCACCCATGCTGTTGAGCATACCACAGAGTTGTTGTAAATAGGGTTCGCAAGCAGCATTGTAAATAGTTGTAGTGCCTTCTGCAAGCACAGCTGCCATCACCAAGTTGGCTGTTCCAGTGACAGAGGCCTCATCGAGAAGTAAATAGGCTCCTTTTAGCCTATCTGACTTAACACTGTAAAAGTGGTTTTGGCGATCATAGGTGAAATCTGCACCCAATTTTATGAGTCCATCAAAATGAGTATCGACTCGTCTTCTACCAATTTTATCGCCACCAGGTCGCGGAATATAGCCTATACCAAATCGAGTCAGCAAAGGACCAATCAACATAATCGACCCTCTGATTTTTCTTCCGTCAGACTTAAAATCATCTGACTTGAGATAATCTAAATTGATTTGGTCAGCTTGAAAAACATAGTGATTATCACTCTTTTTTTGGATACGAACACCTAGAGCTTCTAAAATTTGAAGTAACTTATTGATATCAACGATATCTGGAACATTGGTAATTTCGACTGGCTCTGCTGTGAGAAGAACTGCACATAAAATTTGAAGTGCCTCGTTTTTTGCGCCTTGCGGCTCAATGGTACCTGACAGCGGCCTTCCACCTTCTACAACAAACGTTCCCATTTTTACTTTCGACGTTTGTGTCGATATTTTTTATTTCTGTTCGAGTTTTGCTGTTTTTGGCGACCAAATCGTTTGTTGCTCAACCGGATCAGTTCCTCAGAGCTCGTTAACATTTCGCTTGAATTTTTGAGGTTGATTGCGCCATTTGAAATCTCAAACAAGTGCTCAAAAATAACAGCATCTTCAACAGTATCTTTGTTCCAATTCAAAAAACATTTTTTCATGTGATTTGCAATCACATAAACTAACGCATCTTTCTGCTCACCCTCCGAAAACGTAAGTGCAGCATCAATCATCCTCTTGATGTTATTTCCATAAAAGCGATACTTAGGGAAATTTTGTGGATAGCTCAATGGGTCTGGACGTGCAGTGAGAACTTCTTTTTCAGGGATTGGAAAAGGGGAATCTACATCGAGAGAAAAATCAGACATGATAAACAACTGATCCCATAATTTGTGTTGAAAATCAGGGACATCACGAAGGTGAGGGTTTAAATTTCCCATCACTCCTATGATGGCATGAGCCATTTTGTTTCGTTGTTCTTTTTTGGGTTCTTTCACAGCCTGGTCTACCATCTTTTGAATATGACGACCATATTCAGGTATCCGCAAATGGCTTCGTTGGGTGTTATACTGAAGTGTTTCTTCCAATGTTAATGATTAACTGATAATGTAAAAATACTAAAATTACTACAACTGAATGATGCCTTTTATCAATGAAACCTGTTTATATTTTGAAATAATCTCATCTGGCGAATCAAATACACCTTCGATCGAGATGCTTACATAGGTATTTTTTGAGGAATTTCTCTGTTTGATTTTGACAGGATGATTTACAAAAATATTCTGTAAAGTCAACTTTTTTTCATCGTCAGCGGGCAAAATAAACTTAAACATATAGTTTGAAGGCCAATCTGTTGACTCTGCAAGTTGCTCACGAAGTCGGTTGTAAAAAGATGTGGTTTTATCTGCTTCAGACATCTTGACAAAGATATTGTTTTTAAGTAAGAATAATATTCAAAAATTGTAAATTGGCTAATCATATGGAAAAGCACAAAAGATATGTCCTCACTGGTGCTCCTGGAAGTGGAAAAACCACGCTTTTAGATGCATTGCAAAGCGATCAGGTGACGTGTTTTGACGAGGTGTTTCGGAAGCTATTTCTAGAAGCCAAGAATCGAGGTGTTGACTCTCCTTTTCAAGATGAGCCACTGTCGCTGAGTTTGGAAATTATCAAAGGGCGTATTGCTGACTTTGAGGCTACTGCTGTATCTAAAATTCATATCTATGACAGAGGTATTCACGATGCAATTGCATACTTGGTTGGCATTCGAGTTGATGTGCCAGCACACTTGAGCGAAATATGTAAATCACATGTTTATGACAAGGTGTTTATACTACCACCATGGGAAGATATTTTTAGAAATGATAAAGAAAGGATTGAAGACTTTAGCGAAACAGAAGCGATTCATCTAGCACTTGTCAAAACTTATACTTTATATGGCATGTCGCCGATAGTTGTACCAAAACTATCTGTCGAAGAACGTGTTTCTTTTATCAAAAATCGCCTATGAGCAAAGCCCACGACCTACTGCACAAATATTGGGGCTGGTCTGATTTTAGGTCAGGGCAGGAAGAAGCAATACTTGCTTCACTTTCAGCAGAAAACACCCTTGTTGTATTGCCAACTGGGGGAGGAAAGTCCTTGTGTTATCAAATGAGTGCGCTTTTGCAAGAGGGGATATGTGTGGTTGTCAGTCCACTCATCGCCCTAATGATTGACCAAGTCAATTCGCTCAAGAGAAAAAATATTCGTGCGATGTCTATTCATGGAACTATGCGTGAAAATGAATTGGTGGAAGCCTTGGATCAATGTGCATTTGGAAACATCAAATTGTTGTACTTATCTCCTGAACGCCTACTCAACCCTATTGTAGTCCAGCGTTTGAAAACATTAGATATATCTCTTTTGGCAGTGGACGAAGCGCACTGTATCTCTCAATGGGGTCATGACTTCCGACCTGCCTATCGCGAGATTGGTGAGTTTCATAAACTGATCAATGAACCCCCAATCATGGCGCTCACTGCCACTGCAACACCAAAAGTCAAAGAGGATATTATTGCATCGCTGGAATTGAAAGACACAAAGCTGATTCAGACTTCTTTTGTTCGAGAAAATTTGTCATACTGGGTTGTTCATACTGAAAACAAACTCGGGGCAATCAAAGAGATGATCGCCAATCGCTCAGAGACCATCATCATTTATTTGCGTACAAGAAAGCACTGCGAAACGCTAGTCGAACAGCTTCAGTTGGAAGGTATTGCTGCTCGATATTTACATGGTGGTAGCACAAACAAACCCCAACTCATCGATGAGTGGCAAAGTGGAAGATATCCAATTATGGTAGCAACCTCGGCATTTGGGATGGGTATTGACCAGTCCAATGTTCGACAGGTTATTCATCTTACACTTCCAGAAAGCATCGAAAACTACTATCAAGAAGCTGGGCGAGCTGGACGTGATAAGAAACCCGCAACAGCAACAATTGTTACGAGTGCTCGTGATGTTCAAGTAGTAGAAAGACAATTTATTGATTCTATTTCAGACCCTGCGTTTATTCGTCAAGTCTATTTTAAATTGTGCTCCTATTTTCAAATTGCCCATGGAGAACTGCCACAAGATCCATTTGATTTATCTTTTGAGGCCTTTACAAACTCCTATGACCTAGCACCCAAAAAAACCTATGAAGCTTTCAAAGTTTTTGATCGTATTGGAAGCATTCGTTTGACAAATCTTGTCGTTGAAAGGTTTCGTTTACAAGTGCTATACAAGGGAAAAGAACTCAAGAAGCTGATTGCTAAAGAATCGGTTTTGTCGACCCTGCTTAACACATTGGTGAGACTGTATCCAAATATCACACAAACAGCACAGTCGGTAGATGGCAACCAACTGAGCAAACGAACTGGGATTGGAATGGAAAAGCTCAAAGAGTATTTTGCTGCATTAGAGCAAAACAAATATGCTGAAATCACATCATGGAATTGTGATACCAGATTGTATTTCCTTGAGCCACGTGAGGACGATTATATACTAAATCGTTTGGGCAGGTAGCCAAATGCACCATATTCATGGCTGGTATATCAGGGATATCATCACCCATAAACAAACTCTCACTGGGTTTAAGATTGTTATCGGACAGGTATTTTTCGAGTGTTTTCACTTTGTTATGAATACCTAGAAAAACATCTTTCACCCCCAAATCATTGAGTCTTTTTTGAACAGCAGGATTTGTGCCACCAGACATAATGCAAATACTAAACCCAGCATGCAAAGCTGCTTTGACAGCATACCCATCTTTGGTGTTCATTGTTCTCAACATCGAACCATCTTCGTGAATTAATATGCTTCCGTCGGTGAAGACGCCATCAACATCAAAAATAAAGTTTCTTATGTATTTGAGTTCTTCTTTAAAGATTTTCATTGTATTGTTTTAATAATTGTGATGTAAAAAATAAGTAAATATCAGCCAATTCATTTGTCATTGCAATCGATTTATGACGTTCAATCGTTTGCAAATCACCCCTCGACGCAGGACCCGTCTGACTGTTTCGTGGGTCAAGAGACGATAGTTTTCTCGTTGTTTCTTCGATCAAAGGAATCAACATGTTAAAACCTATGTTCTTTGACTTACAGAACTTATCTATTTCCACATATAAATGGTTTGTGAAATTGTTTACGACGACAGCAGCAAGATGCATATGTAAACGTTCTTCTTCTTTGGTATGTGTTACAAATGTACTAAGCGTTTTCGATAGTTTTTCCAACTTGTCATTGACATTTGTGTTATTTCCCTCCAACAGCAAAGGGATTTCTTGCCAATGTAATCGACGAACTTGCGAAAATGTTTGCAATGGATACATCACTCCCCTTTTACTGTGTTTGTTGAGCAAATCGATTGAAGATGCCCCAGAAGTATGCACCACGATGGCATCAGACAAGGGTATTTTTTGACTAACTTCATGTATGGCATAGTCAGAAACTGCTATAATTACAAAATCACAATCGGGAAGAGCGTTGAAATGATTCGAAATTGGGAGATGGCTTAAATCGTTCGGAACCCTGTTTTGTTCCCTGCAAATGAGTTGTACAAGAGAAAGCGCATTGTTTTCAAGGATTTCTCTTGCAAGTGCAATTGCAACATTTCCAGCGCCTATCAAACAAATCCGAATCATAAGTCAAAACTACAAACTAAAGTTCATAGTTGGGGAAGATTGAATTTTTAGTAGGTTTGCAAAAAAATATAGATGTTGAACAGAACATTTACAATGATAAAGCCAGATGCAGTCAGTGCTGGCCATGTCGGTGCCATTTTTGAAAAAATAGCAGTAGCTGGTTTTAAGATTAAAGCGATGAAAATGACTCAACTCAGCCAGAGAGAAGTTGAGGTATTTTATGAAATGCACAAGGGTAGACCTTTTTTTGATGAATTGGTTGCGTTTATGACCAGTGGTCCGATTGTAGCAGCAATATTAGAAAAAGAAAATGCAGTCGCTGATTTTAGAGCATTGATTGGATCCACCAACCCTGAAGAGGCAGCTGAAGGAACGATACGTAAGCTGTTTGCAGAGTCTGTAAGTCGAAATGCAATTCATGGTTCTGACAGTGATGAAAATGCAGCAATTGAGTGTTCATTTCAATTCTCTCAGCGTGAAATCTATTAGATTAATCGGATGTCCTGAATCTTGTCTTCTCCCAAAAATTTATTGATCATTTCAACAATTTTTTCTTTGCCATAGCTCAGCTCCTGGCGAAGTACAGACGAACTTAATTTTACAACAAGAACATCTTTCTGTAAGCTCACTTCCTTTGTGTATGCACTTATGTTTTCGCCCATAATTGAGCTCCAATTTTCTTGTATTCTGGCTGTGTCAATTCCGTCTCTAAGCGCGTTTTTTGAGATGAATTCTTCAAGGATTGATTTTATTTTTTGCTCATCATCACTCATGTACTTTATTGTATTTTTTACAAATTAAAAATGGAATAGCTTTGCGCTGTCTCTTTGATCATATTTTCTGTTCTCTCCTTATTGGTATCTGTGACAAACAACTGACCAAAGGAATCGTCATTGACCAAATTGATGATTTGCATTACTCGACTCTCATCTAATTTATCAAAAATATCATCTAGAAGCAAAATAGGTAATACATTCATCTGATTTCTAATTATATCAAATTGGGCAAGTTTGAGTGCGATCAGAAATGTTTTTTGCTGCCCTTGACTGCCAAATTTCTTGATTGGAAAATCATTGATTTGAAAACGCAAATCGTCTTTATGTGGACCAACACTCGTGTGTTGTAAAATAAGATCTTTTTGCAATGATTCTTCTAGAAGAGTTTGAAAAGAATTATTATCGAGTTTCGACTCAAAATTCACTGAAACAGGCTCACGATTACCACTGATAAATTGATATCGATTGTGGAATAAGGGATGAAAAGTCTTTATGAATGTTTTTCTTGCCTCGTAGATTGGGTTTCCAAATTGGACAAGTTTTTCGTTATAGGTTAATAGTGTGTCTTTGCTATAGCTATTATTTGATGAAAAATGTTTGAGTAATGCATTCCTTTGTTGTAAAATTCGATGATAGGTCACTAGATTGTTAAGATAGTTTTTATCAGACTGTGAAATGGTGCGATTCAAAAATTTTCTTCTCACAATACTCCCCTCGGATATCAAGTCAGTATCTGTTGGAGAAATGACAACAACAGGAATCAGCCCAATATGGGCAGCAATTTTTTTATATGCTTTTCGATTTCGTTTGATTGTTTTTTTGCCGTTACGTTCTAAATGACACTGAATTTTAAGGCTTTTTCCATTTTTATCAAAGATTCCCTCGATCATACTAAAGCTCGCATCGTGATTGATATTTTGATTAGAAATGCGATTAGTATAGCTTTTTCCCATTGCTAAGAAGTGTATCGCATCCAAAGTATTTGTTTTACCAACGCCATTATTCCCAATAAAACAATTGATATTGTTGTTCAAATCAAAGTCAATTCCATTCAAGTTTCGGTAATTTAAAATCGAAAGTTTGTTTAAAAATAGCTCCTCCACAGGCCAAAAATTATATCACTTTGTTAGGAATCACCAAATTATTGATTTTTGATGGTTTTAACAGAACGTTCATTTCAATATTTATCATATTTTTGCAAACACGATTTACAAATTATGGCCACATATAAAAAGCGCGGAGCAAAGAAAACAAAGACCTCTCAGCACAATCCAGAAGTCGATAGAACAGAAGAAGTTTTCTCAAACTTGGACACTGGTGCATCTCGAATTGAAAATTGGATAGCAAATTATCAAAGTCAAATTCTTGGACTGATTGTTGGGATTATCATTGTTGTACTTGCCTATTTGAGCTATCAGAACTTAGTTTATGCTCCAAAAGTTGCTGAGGCCAATACTGAAATTTATTTTGCGCAAGACTACTTCCAAAAGGGATTTACCAATGAAAACGATCGTGATTCTCTTTTTCAAAATGCATTAAATGGTGCCGAGGGGAAATATGGTTTCCTCGATATTATTGACAATTACGTTGGAACGCCAGCTGCAGATATCGCCACTTACAGTACTGGTATGATATATCTTCATCTGAAAGAATTTGAAACAGCCATTGACTATCTTGAGGATTTTGAATCATCTGATCCTGTTTTACAACCTTTAGCATTAGGAGGTATAGGAGATGCTTTTGCAGAACTGAAACAATTTTCTGATGCTCTTCAATATTATGAAAAGGCATTGTCATACAGTGATAATAAAGTTACCTATCCTCGCTATTTGCGAAAGGCTGGGTTAGTTGCTTTATCATTAGGGGATTATAAAACAGCAAGCGAATACTTTTCTATCATCAAAGATGAATTCTCTGACGGGGTTGAAGCTACCAACATCGACGCTTTGCTTGGTCAGGCCAGCAGTAGATAAAATGGCAACTGAAAACCAGAACAGTAATCACTTGATTCTCGATGCACTACCATGTGCCAAAGGGTTGCGTTTTGCCTTAGTCGTTTCCAATTGGAATTATGAAATCACTGAGAGTTTGTACGAAGGGGCAAAAAATATTTTGTCACAAAAAAACGCTACACAAATTGATCGGATTGATGTTCCTGGTAGCTTCGAGTTGGTGTATGCAAGTCGTAGCGCTATCGACAGAGATTATGATGCTGTGATTGCTATTGGCAGTATAACACGAGGGGAAACAAGTCACTTTGACTATGTTTGTCAGGGGGTTACCAATGGCATTCAGCAACTCAATGCACTAGGTAAGACACCTGTTATTTTTTGTGTATTGACAGATGATAACCTAGAACAATCTCGAGAGAGAAGTGGGGGGTCTTTAGGAAATAAAGGAGTGGAAGCTGCTGCTGCTGCCATTCAAATGGCTAAGCTTTAAAAGCTTTTATTTTTTAAAATATTTCATAGGGACCCAAAGCATTCCAAAGCATTCTCCTTTTTCTTTACTTAGATTTTTATGATGAATTTTATGTGCTCTGCGAATGGCTCTAGCATACCGAGTATTGGTATTTCTAAACCACTTTAAACGCCGGTGGATAAATATGTCGTGAACAAGGAAGTACGTTAGCCCATAGGCAAATATCCCAAGAGCAATCGCTATTCCTGGCCAAAACCCAAACTCGCCCCACAACACAACAAAACCTGCACTCACTGCTGCATAAAACAAAAAGAAAGTATCATTTCTTTCGAATTGCGAGTCGTGATCTTTTTTGTGATGGTCTTTGTGAAGAGACCATAAAAAACCATGCATAATATACTTGTGAGAAAACCAAGCCACACCCTCCATAATAATAAAGGTCAAGAAAAATATAAAAACATGTAAAGTGAGGAGCATAGCTTACAGAATATTAAAACGGTACCTTACATACGAGCGAGCCAGAACATCAACCTTTTGAATATTTGCAACTCGGACTCTCTTATTTTTAATTTGTTCAGAGGGAACACGTTTTAATTTTTTGAGCAGCCTAAGGTAATATTTGTATGCAGTGTAGACCCCAAATTTAGCAGCATTGGGTAGTTTGAAAATACCTGACAATCCTCTGTGAAAATCATATTCAATTTCGTCTATAATTTTTTGTTTAGAGGAGTCGTCAAGCTGTCGCAAGTCAACACCAGGAAAGTATGACCGTTCGAGTTGCACAAAATCGTTTTTCAGATCACGAAGAAAATTAACCTTTTGAAATGCTGACCCAAGTGCCATTGCTGATGACTTTAATTCTTTAAATAATTTTTGATCCCCCTTGACAAACACACTAAGACACATTAACCCAACAACATCAGCTGAGCCATAGATATAGGTTTTGTATTCTTCATCGGTTTCATACACTTTTTTTGAAAGATCCCAACGCATACTTTGCAAGAATGCACCTATAAATTTTCTGTCAATTTCATACCGATGAACAGTCTGTTGAAAAGCATTCAGTACCGGGTTTGTACTAATTTTATGATCTAACGCATAGGCCAAATCCTCTTCGAAACGGTTGAGAAGCGTAACCTTGTCATAGTCATGAAAACTGTCAACAATTTCATCTGCCAGTCTAACAAACCCATATATATTGTAGATGTCCTGTCGTATTTCAGAGGAAAGCATGCGAGTGGCCAAGGAAAAAGAAGTGCTATACGACTCTGTGATTTCCTTGCTACATCGTTTTGATACAGTATCAAAAATAGATTTCACAAACAAAATTTAAACAAATAACTAATGCAAATTATAATTTTTTTATTGTTTAATCAAGTCTAACAAAAAATTATAACTCTTTTATCAAATCTGCCGAAGATTCAAAAATCCGAATTTTTGGATTTTTATGCTTAGTCATATGTTGTACTTGGTAGC
>CACOXF010000012.1 GCA_902631125.1 uncultured Bacteroidota bacterium | reverse complement strand
GATGTCGAAACGACTGGGGGTAAATATGGAGAAGAAGGCATCATAGAGATTGCCATCTATAAGTATGACGGGCTTGAGATAGCAGATCAATTGATATCACTTATCAACCCTGAAAGACCTATACAACCATTTGTTGAAAATCTCACAGGAATCAATGAGCGAATGTTGCGAAACGCTCCTAAATTTTATGAAATTGCCAAGCGTATAGTAGAAATCACAAGCGATTGTGTGCTAGTAGCGCATAATGCTTCGTTTGACCACCGAATGCTACAGACTGAATTTGATCGATTGGGCTTTGATTTTGAGCGAAAAACTCTATGCACTGTAGAACTATCCAAAAAACTCATCCCTGATGTTGATTCGTATAAGCTTGGGAAGCTCGTTCGCAGTTTAGGAATTCCCTTAAGTGATCGTCACAGGGCTGCTGGTGATGCTAGAGCAACACTTGATCTGCTAAAAATTTTACTTCACAAAGATGGAGAAAAACATATTATAAAAAATCTGATTAAATCTCATTCCAAAAATAAAAAACCAAAGCATCTGCTTAAACTTCTCAAAACAGTACCGGCATCAATTGGTGTGTATTATCTCCATAACAGCAAAGGAGATGTTATATATATAGGAAAGAGTAAAAATATGAAACGTCGTGTTAATCAACACTTTAGCAGTTCGGGAAAAAAGCAATTACGTATCCAACTCGAGACAGATTCAATCAGTGTTGAAGAGACAGGAAGTGAGTTGATTGCGTTGCTGAAAGAATTGGATGAAATCAAATTACACAAACCCAAACACAACAGGGTTTACAAAAGCAGCTTTATCAAATTTGGTTTGAGTTTAGCTGAAAATAAAAATGATTATCAAGTATTGCGATTGGTACACGCCAGTTCAGAAGATGAGTATCTAACAACATTCAAAAATTTGAATAGCGCACGAAACATATTATTTCATTATGCCGAAAAATACAGCTTGTGTTTACAACTGTTGAGTCTGGATAAAAAAGAAGGAGGATGTACATTGTATAAAAAGCAACAATGCCTTGGGGCTTGTGTTGGAGAGGAGCCAGCAGAAAGTTACAACAAACGTGTGCAGCAGCTTATCAATAATGTTGAGTTTCTTCATGCAGACATGGTGATTGTAGATCGCGGTCGAAACCCAGAGGAACAGAGTGTAATTTTAATTGAAAACAACAAATTAGTTGGCTTTGGCTATATCAACTTATCTCATCAAATTACGCATCCACAAGCGCTTAAAAACATCATCTATAGAATGAAAGATACTCGAGAAGCTAGGCATATCATTAAAAGCCAATTGCGAAAACACAAAACTATAAAAGTTGTTCCCTTAAAATCTGCTTAAATGAACAAAACACTAATCACACTTTCAGGGCCCACTGCCAGTAATAAAACCTCAATCGCAATACGAATCGCAAAAGTACTAGGTATTGAGATTTTCTCATGTGATTCACGACAGTTTTACGAGGAGATGACTATTGGTACTGCTGTTCCAACTGCTGCCGAACGAAAGGAAGTCCCTCATCATTTTGTACAGCATAAAAGCATACACACCCCCTATTCGGTTGGACAGTTTGAATCTGATGCCATAGATAAGTTAAGCGACTATTTTAAACATAACGATATCGCTATTTTGGTGGGTGGGTCAGGTTTGTATATGCATTCTGTTGTGCATGGCATCGATCAATTCCCAACAGTACCAGAAGAAATTCGATTATCACTCGGCAAGCGATTACAAACAAATGGCTTAGAAGATTTACAAAAAGAATTACAAACACTTGATCCTAAGTATTTCATAAAAGTGGACATCAAAAACCCAAGTCGTGTTTTACGTGCTTTAGGTGTCTGTTTGGCAGCTGGTAAACCCTATTCATCTTATTTAAATAAGAAGAAACCACCACGCCCCTTTGTGGTTCATCCATTGAGTGTTGATATCCCTAGGACTCAAATTTATGATCGCATCAATAACCGAGTCGACCAAATGATCAGTGCAGGGCTGCTGTTGGAAGCAGAGCGCTTATATCCACATCGAGAGCTTAACGCTTTACAAACTGTTGGATACAAAGAGTTATTTGATTTTTTTGATGAAAACATTGACATAGATCAAGCTATAGCTCAAATCAAACAAAACACTAGGAATTACGCAAAACGCCAAATGACGTGGATTCAGAGAAAGGAACCCGATGCGCAAAAAATCAGTTATGCTTGTAGTGATGAAAAGTTGATGAGTGTATTACCAAACTAAATTGCTTTAAAAATATGCTTTGAGATTGTGCTTCATACGCTCAGCGATATTATCGGTAGAGGCCTTTTCAAAAGGGGCACCCATAATTTGTTCATAAAGTTCAATATAACGCTTTGAAACACTGTCTATGTAGTCATCATTCATCAATGGTAGTTGCTGACCACTCAGCCCTTGAAATCCATTGCGGATAAGCCATTGTCGAACAAACTCTTTAGAGAGTTGTTTTTGTGGCTCATCACGTTTTTGACGTTCTTCATATCCGTCAGCATAAAAGTAACGAGAGGAATCAGGTGTATGAATTTCATCAATCAAAACGATGTTTCCATCAGCGTCTTTTCCAAACTCGTATTTGGTGTCAACAAGCAAAAGACCTTGTTTTGCAGCTAGTGCTGTACCTCTTAAAAATAACATATTGCTGTATTCTTTCAACTGTTTGTAATCCTGTTCAGAAACAATACCCTTTTCCAAAATTTGTTCTTCACTAATGTCTTCATCGTGTTTTCCTTTTTCGGCTTTGGTTGCAGGTGTTATAATGGGCTTTGGAAATGCATCGTTTTCTTTCATCCCTTCTGGCATGTTAACTCCACAAAGAAGTCGCTTTCCAGCTTTATATTCACGAGCAGCATGTCCAGACAAGTACCCCCGAATGACCATTTCAATTTTGAATGGTGAACATTTTTTTCCAATAGCAACATTGGGGTCTGGCGTTGACAAAATCCAGTTTGGAACCAGATCTGAATTTGACTTCATCATTTGTGTTGAAATCTGATTTAAGATTTGACCTTTAAATGGGATGCCCCTTGGCATCACTACATCAAAAGCAGATAAACGATCTGTAGTAATCATAATTAGGGTGTCATCTGCCAAATTATAAACTTCACGCACTTTACCAGTGTACTTGTTGGTTTGACCAGCAAATGTAAAGTCAGTATGCATAAGCGTGTTTGCAGTCATTAGTTATTATGCTCGGTTTTTTTATAAGCTTCGATCACTTTTTTAACCAGTTTATGCCGTATCACATCTCGCCCATCTAGACGAATGACATCAATGCCTTTGATATCTGACAAAATAAGCAACGCCTCCTTTAGACCAGAAATCACACGTCGTGGCAAATCGATTTGACCAGGGTCGCCTGTGATCACAAACTTGGTATTTTTACCCATTCGGGTCAAAAACATTTTCATTTGATTATGGGTAGTGTTTTGGGCTTCGTCCAAAATGACAAAGGCATCATCGAGTGTACGCCCACGCATAAATGCCATTGGTGCAATTTGGATGGTTCTCTTTTCAATGTAGCTCGACAGTTTCTCGGCCGGGATCATGTCGCGTAGTGCATCGTACAGGGGCTGCATATATGGATCTAGTTTTTCTTTCAAATCCCCTGGTAAAAACCCAAGATTCTCGCCTGCCTCAACAGCTGGACGCGTTAAAACAATTCGTTTGACTTCTTTGTTTTTAAGTGCTTTTACTGCCATTGCAACCCCTGTATATGTCTTTCCTGTACCAGCAGGACCAACAGCAAAGACTAAATCATTTGTCTGAATTGATTCTATCAATCGTGCTTGGTTGACTGTTCGAGCTTTGATGACTTTTCCACCAACGCCATGCAAGATTTTTTGCATATCTGCATCGTCGAGTCCAAAATTATCTTCAATTGAGGATGTGAGGATTTTTTCAACTGTGTTTTCGTCGAGTGAGTTATATTTTCCATAATGCATGATCAATCGATCCATTTGCTCTTCAAATTTTTCAAGAATTTCTTCCTCGCCATAGGCAGTGATGGTTTCGCCACGTGCTACAATTTTTAGCTTTGGAAAGTATCGCTTGAGTATTGTGATGTTTTTACTTTTACTCCCACCATAAAAAATAGTTGGGTTTACTTCAGTGAGTTGTATAGAGATTTCATTCAATGGCAAAATATTTTACAAAAAAGTCACAACTTTTTTTTGGTAACTTTGAAATCAAAATTAACGAATTTTGTCTTCTGTGGCTTAATTTAAAGTTATCAATTTGAATCCAGTACTCACACTCACTTCTGATTTTGGACAAAAAGACCCTTTTATCGCTATCTTAAAAGCGAAACTTTACAGCATGCTTGATCGTCCAAGCATTGTTGATATATCACATGAGGTCGAGCCCTTTCATGTTGCGCAAGCTGCTTTTGTTGTGCAACATAGCTACACCCACTTCCCAGAAGGTTCAGTGCATGTTCTTTGTGTTAATGACACCATAAGCCCCGAAAATAAACCCATAATTGCAAAGCTAAATAAGCATTATTTTGTCTGTGCCGACAATGGTATTTTGTCTCTTATTTCACCAAAAATCAAACCAGATGAAGTCTATGAAATTAATGTCAAACAAGTTCCGAATGACAGCTTAAATTCACTTGGTGTTTTTGCTCATGCAGCTGCTCACATTATGCGAGGTGGAGCGCCTAATGTCATCGGAACTAAAAAAGATGAAGTCGAAATCTCGTTACCATTTAAACCAAGTGTTGGTAATGATAAAAATTTGATTATTGGAAATGTCATCTACATTGATAATTACGAAAATGTAATCACCAATATCACGGAAAAATTATTTCTGGAAATAGGTCAGCAGCGACAATTTACAATACAAGTGCGCAATAATGAAATCAAGCAAATTGTTCGTTCCTACGCTGAAATCATTCGTTTTGATATAAATAAAAACAAACGCGTGGAAGGAGGAAAAGAACTCGCATTGTTTAATTCTTTAGGGCTGCTTGAACTTGCAATTTATAAGAGCAACCCCAAACATACAGGCGGTGCCGCTAGCCTATTTGGATTGCAATACCTTGATGTGGTGTCCATACATTTTGAATAGTGTTAATAAGTTCGTTTCCAAATTCAAAAATGAAAAAGTATTTTTGTTAAACACATAAAATCACAAATGAAATTTATAGTCTCCAGTTCTGCCCTTTTGAAACCGATTCAAACCTTGTTTGGGGTTTTAAACACCACCAATACATTGCCTATACTTGACTATTTCTTATTCAACTTAGGCGAAAACAAACTTCGCGTCACTGCAACTGATTTGGAAACAACAATGTCTGCTGTAATCGAAGTTGAATCTGATGACGATGGCAGCATCGCGGTACCAGCTCGCTTGTTGCTTGAAACCATTAAAACTTTTCCAGAACAGCCATTGACGTTTACCTTGACCGATCAAAATACAGTTGAAATCAGTTCCAGTTCGGGAAAATATGCATTGGCATATGCAACTTCAGAAGAGTTTCCAAAAGCTGCCAGTGTGAGTGATGCAAGTCAAATAACTATCCCTGGAAATGTGCTTGGTACAGCTATCAACAATACTTTGTTTGCTTCGGGGAATGACGATCTTCGACCTGTGATGAGTGGTGTGTTTTTTCAGTTTTCATCAACAGATTTAACTTTTGTTGCTACAGATGCCCACAAATTGGTTCGTTATATTCGAACTGACATAACCAGTGACGAATCGGCAGAGTTTATCATGCCCAAAAAACCCTTGACTTTATTGAAGTCCATTTTGACTGGAAATGAAGTTGAGGTACAACTAGAATACAATAATAGTAATGCCTATTTTACTTTTGATGATATCGAATTGACTTGTCGTTTAATTGATGGAAAATACCCTAATTACGAAGCTGTTATCCCTAAAGACAATCCCAATGTATTGACCATTGACCGCAATTTGTTTTTAACAACCATAAAACGTGTGAGTATATTTTCTAACAAAACAACGCATCAGGTTCGACTAAAATTGGCGGGTGCTGAACTCAATATTTCTGCTGAGGATATCGACTATAGTAATCGTGCTGATGAACGTATTAGTTGCTCGTTTCAAGGGAGCGATATGGAAATTGGTTTTAACGCTCGTTTTTTAATCGAAATGCTGAACAATATGACCTGTAAAGAGGTACAGTTTGAAATGTCATTACCCAACCGAGCAGGTCTAATCACCCCCATTGACGGAACAGACGAGAATGAACATATTACGATGTTGGTGATGCCAGTTATGCTCAATAATTAAGTCCTACAATATATAATCTGTACTGATAAACTTAGATTTTTTGGATGCCATCAAGCGCTCTAAAATCACATTGTTGGTGTCATTCACTTTTGAAGCGAGGAAAGTTCGAATCGAGAACGAACGCAGCGCATCGTGAACACTCAATGTACTCACTGCCGAGTCTTTTCTCCCTGTAAAAGGATAAACATCTGGACCTCGCTGGCAAGAGCTATTCAAATTCACACGACATACAAGGTTGGCAAGGGTGTCGATTAGTGGTGCCAACTGATTTACATCTTTACCAAATAGGCTAACTTGTTGGCCATATGAGGAAGAAGACATATCCTCCAATGGCTGCTGAATATCAGTAAACGACAATACTGGTATGACAGGGCCAAATTGCTCTTCTTCATATACCTTCATGTCTTGTGTAACAGGGTATAACACTGCTGGAAAGCAATAGTTGGCAGTCATTTCACCGCCTTTAGCATTAATGACTGATGCGCCTTTTTCAACTGCATCATCAATCAAATCTTTGATGTATGCGGGCTTGCTGGGTTCGGGCAAGGGAGTCAATAAAGAATTTTCCCATGGTAATCCAACTTGCAATGCATCCACTGCTTTAGAAAATTTCTCTAAAAACTGTTCTCGTATATCCTCGTGGACATATAACACCTTAAGAGCAGTACATCGCTGTCCATTAAACGATAATGTGCCACTTATACATTCACTTACTGCTTGATCCAAATCAGCATCAGGTAAGATAATCCCCGGGTTTTTGGCCTCTAAACCCAAAACCAAGCGAAGTCTGCTTTTCTTTGGGTGAAGATCTTGCAGTGAAATTGCAGAACTGCTATGACCTATGAGTGCCAAAACATCAACCAACCCTGACCTCATGATGGGCGAAGCAATGGTTCGACCTCTACCAAATACAATGTTCACAACTCCTGGTGGAAAACTCTTATGAAATGCTTCAAGTAAAGGCGCAATGAGAAGTACACCATGCTTTGCAGGCTTAAAAATTGCAGTATTACCCATCATTATTGCTGGAATCAACAAGCAAAACGTTTCATTCAGTGGATAGTTATAGGGGCCCAAACAAAGTACAATCCCTATGGGTCCTCTCCGAATATGTGCATGAACCCCACCTTCTTGATAAAATTTAGCACTTGCTCGATCAATGTCCTTGTAGGCAGCAATTGTATCGTTGATATAATCGACAGTTCTATCAAATTCTTTTTGAGAATCAATGAGGTTTTTTCCAATTTCCCACATGATTAACTTAACGATTTCTTCTCTTTTGAGCTTCATCAAGTCAACAAACTTCTGCATACATGCAACTCGTTCAGAGACTTTCATGGTTGGCCACTGTCCTTGACCTTTATTGTATGCTTTGTCAGCAGCATGCAAGGCATCTAGGGCAGCTTTTTCATCCATGTCGGGAACAGTACCCAACAGCGTTGGACCGTACTCACCCTTTTCATTTTCGGTTTGAATGGAAGAATACACCTCAGCCGAGTTTCCATCCCAAGCTCCAATTTGACCATCGATTAAATAGTTGGTGTGAGCTATAGTTTGATTTATAGCGTATTCTTTAGGAATTGAGGAATACGTAGATTTCATGCAAATTTTTTACAATTATATTAAAAATTGAAACAAATCTGGTTTATTGTTGATATAATCTCCATAAAAACCTTTTGATTTCATTCGTTTCACAAGAGGATTTAAATCATCTGGGTTTTTTAATTCTATCCCAATGACAGCTGGACCATTCGATCGGTTATTCTTTTTGGAGTACTCAAAGAAGGTGATGTCGTCTTTTGGACCAAGTACATCGGCAACAAACTCTTTAAGCGCACCAGCACGCTGTGGAAAACGAACAATGAAGTAGTGAAGCAATTTTGCTTCCAACAATGCACGTTCTTTAATTTCTGCCATTCGGGTTATGTCATTATTTCCACCACAGATCAAACAGGCCACATTCTTCCCCTTAATTTCTTCACCAATCATCTTTAAAGAAGCTGTTGACATCGCTCCAGCAGGCTCTACAACAATCGCTTCACTGTTGTATAATTTCAGTATCGATTGGCAAATTTTACCTTCTGAAACAAGGACTAGCTTATCCAAATAGTTGTCACACAGATCATAGGCATCATTTCCTACTTTACGCACTGCGGCGCCATCAACAAAGGGATCAATGCTATTCAGTTCAGTATTTTTTCCCCTTTCTAAGGATTGATACATAGCTGGTGCTCCTTCGGGTTCTATCCCAATGACTTTTGTATTGGGCGAAAGAGTTTTAAAAACGTGTAAAACCCCAGAGATAAGACCACCCCCTCCAATCGGTACAAGTATATAATCAAAGGGGTCTTGTGCTTGCTCTAACAGCTCCAGAGCTAGTGTTGCTTGACCTATGACTACATCTTTATCTTCAAAAGGATGAATAAAAATACTCTTTGATTGATCTTTATATAACTGTGCAGCAGCATAGGAATCATCAAATGTATCTCCAACAAGTCTTGTTTCTATGTTTTCACCCCCAAACATACGAACTTGATTGAGCTTCTGTTTTGGTGTGGGAACAGGCATAAAAATCGTTCCTTTGATTCCAAGTTTGTTACACGCTAGTGCAACGCCTTGGGCATGATTGCCAGCACTCGCACACACGATCCCCAATTTTCTTTCTGTTTCAGAAAGTTTATACATTTTGTGATAAGCACCCCGAAGTTTAAAAGATCTTATGGGCTGAAGATCTTCTCTTTTGAAATACACATTTGCACCATACTGCTCACTCAACCTTTCATTGCGTTGTAGAGGAGTAACCAAAGCGACATCACGAACGATATCTTTTGCTTTTTGAATGTCTTTTATGTAAAATAGCTCAGCCAATATTTATTACAGTTTCTTCATTGCAGTCATCGAACTACGAAGTTCTTTTCCAATCACTTCAATAGGGTGATTTCGAATGATCTCATTAATTTCAATCAATTTTTGGTTGTCAACACCTGTTTCGTGAGGTTGATACGAAGATCCAATGACATCAGTATCGATTTTATTCATGAAATCAGAGAGTAATGGTTTACAAGCATGATCGAACAAGTAACAACCATACTCAGCAGTATCTGAAATCACGCGATTCATTTCAAATAGTTTTTTACGCGCAATTGTGTTGGCAATCAATGGAGTTTCGTGAAGAGACTCATAGTATGCTGATGCATCTTTAATACCTGAGGCAACCATCGTTTCAAATGCCAATTCGACTCCTGCACGAACAAAAGCAACCATTAAAACGCCATGGTCAAAGTACTCTTGCTCGCTGATTTTTTTATTTGTGATGGCTGTTTTTTCAAACGCCGTTTCACCAGTTGCTGCACGCCAAGTCAATAGGTTTTTATCGTCGTTTTCCCAATCTTCCATCATGGTTTTAGAAAAGTTCCCTGACATGATATCGTCCATATGCTTTTGAAACAATGGTGTCATAATCACTTTCAATTCTTCCGAAAGTTGAAAGGCTTTGATCTTGGCTGGGTTACTCAAACGATCCATCATATTAGTAACACCACCATGCTTTAATGCTTCAGTAATTGTCTCCCAACCAAACTGAATGAGTTTTGAAGCATAGCTTGGGTCAATACCAAACTCAACCATCTTGTCAAAGCACAATATTGAACCTGTTTGGAGCACACCACACAAGATGGTTTGCTCGCCCATCAAGTCAGACTTCACCTCTGCTACAAACGAGGATTCCAATACCCCAGCACGATGACCACCTGTTCCGACACAATAGGCCTTAGCTTGCTCTAATCCATATCCATTTGGGTTATTATCCACATGAACAGCAATAAGCGTTGGCACGCCAAAACCACGTTTATATTCCTCTCTAACCTCTGAACCAGGGCTTTTGGGTGCAACCATAATCACTGTGAGATCCTTACGAATTTTTACGCCCTCTTCGACGATATTAAACCCATGCGAATAAGACAAAGTCGCTCCCTTTCTCATCAATGGCATCACTGCTTTGACAACAGAAGTGTGGTTTTTGTCAGGAGTGAGATTTATAACCAAATCGGCAGATGGAATCATATCTTCATAAGTACCAACAGAGAAATCATTTGAAACAGCATTGTTGAATGAGGTACGTTTTTGCTCAATTGCTCCTGCACGAAGTGCATAGGATATTTGAAGCCCCGAATCGCGCATATTCAGCCCTTGATTTAGACCTTGTGCACCACAACCAACAATAACGATGTTTTTGCCTTCCAAGGCAGCGATGCCATTGGAAAATTCTGATGAATCCATGAATCGACAACGACCCAGTTGATCGAGTTTTTCGTTTAAAGAAAGGGTATTAAAATAATTGACCATGATAAATTTATTTAGAGAATTCTTTTAAAATGTGGGTGATTTGCATTGGAGATTTCGTCACAGAAATTCGACCAGAACGAACAAACTGTAACAAACCATAGGGTGCAAGTTCGTTATACAACTGTTCTGTTTCTTCTCGAAAGCCTGTTTTTTCAATGACAAAAAACTCTGGGTTAACAGTTACGATATTCGCATGACTTTTTTTGATTACATTTTGAATTTGACGTTGCTCAAACAGTGAATTCGATTTTACTTTATACAAAGCAGATTCTTGAAAAATGGTTTCTTCGTCTGTATGATAAAACGCTTTGATCACTTCAATTTGCTTTTCGATTTGCTTCACAATTTTCATTACTTGCTCTTCTGTGAGCTTCGCAACAATGACAAAGCGAAAAATATCTTCAATTTCTGACATTGATGTATTTAGACTATCGATGTTTATATGTCGTTTTAAGAAGATGGCAGATACCCTTGAAAGCAACCCAACATTGTTTTCAGAATAAATCGATATGGTATAGGTTTTTTGTTTCATCGCTATTCAAGTCTGATATCAGAAACCGATGCCCCTGAAGGTATCATCGGAAATACATTGTTTTCTTTTTCCACACAAACCTCTAATAAATAAGGTTTGTCAGATTTCATCATTTCGGCAACTGCTACAGTCATTTCTTTACGTTCAGTAACTCGTTTTGCGTCGATAAAATAACCCTCTGCAATTCTTACAAAATCAGGATTCAACATCTCTGTTGAGGCATATCGCTTGTCAAAAAACAATTGTTGCCATTGACGAACCATCCCCAAAAAGTCATTGTTGAGAATCACAATTTTGACAGCAGCTTGTGTTTGGAAAATTGTACCCAATTCTTGGATATTCATTTGAAATCCGCCATCACCAATCACTGCAACAACTTCTCGTTCTGGCGCACCCATTTTGGCACCTAGTGCAGCTGGTAATGCAAATCCCATTGTTCCCAAACCACCTGAGGTGATATTGCTTTTCGACTGTACAAACTCTGCATAGCGACAGGCAATCATCTGATGCTGACCGACATCTGTTACAATCACTGCATCTCCTTTGCTATTGGCATTAATCGTTTTGATCACCTCACCCATAGTCAAGCCTGATTTGGTGGGATTTATTTCGCCATCAATAACCTTGTCAAATTCAATTGCATCGAGCTCTTTAAATCGCCCGAGCCACTCAGGATATGTTTTTGTTTCTATATGAGGCATGATTGCAGCGAGAGTATGCTTGACATCCCCCATGACAGCAATATCAACCTCAACATTTTTATTAACTTCAGCAGGGTCAATTTCAAAATGAATGATTTTGGCTTGTTTGGCATAGGTTGACAAATCTCCTGTGACTCGATCATCAAAGCGCATGCCGATTGCGATCAAGACATCACACTCATTGGTGAGTAGATTAGGTCCATAATTTCCATGCATGCCCACCATACCTACGTTCAGTGGATGGGCAGTTTCTATGGCAGACACCCCTAAGATTGTCCATGCTGCAGGGACACCTGATTTTTCTACAAATTTGCGAAACTCTTCTTCTGCCTCACCCAAAATCACACCCTGCCCCCAGACAATTAAGGGATTTTTGGCTTGATTAATCAGCTCGGCTGCTTGCACCAAATCAGTCTCAGCAGTTTGAGGAACTGGCTTGTAGCTCCGTATGCGAGTGCAAGGTTGATAGTAAAAACCAGCACTTGCAAACTGTGCGTCTTTGGTGATGTCAATCAATACTGGTCCTGGGCGACCTGATCGAGCAATATAAAATGCCTTTGCAATGATTTCTGGTATTTCTTCTACCCTTGTAATTTGATAACTCCATTTGGTCACTGGGGTTGAGATACCAATGATGTCTGTTTCTTGAAAAGCATCTGAACCCAACAGATGTGAAGGCACCTGACCAGTGATACAGACAATTGGTGTTGAGTCGATCATCGCATCGGCAATTCCTGTAACCAAGTTTGTTGCGCCTGGACCAGATGTAGCGATACATACACCTACTTTACCTGAGACCCTGGCAAAACCCTGCGCAGCGTGCGCAGCTCCTTGCTCATGACGTACCAAGATATGATTTATATGATCTTGAAATTTATAAAGTTCATCATAGACAGGCATAATCGCTCCACCTGGATATCCATAAATCAAGTCAGCACCTTCAGCAGCAAGACTGCGAACAATCGCCTCTGCTCCTGTGATTGGGCCTTTTGGATAGCTTAATGTTGGTTTGATGCTCATAAATTTTCGTCTGTTACACAGCCATCAGAGGCAGATGAAACTGCTTTTGCATATTTATAAAGAACACCACTTGATACTTTGATTTTGGGTGCTTTCCATTTCGCTTTTCGTCGTTCTAATTCTTTATCATCAACGTCAAGGACAATGGTATTGTCTTCTGCGTTGATGGTAATCATATCGCCATCATGGACAAGTGCAAGAGTACCTCCAACTTGTGCCTCGGGAGTGATGTGTCCGACTACAAATCCGTGTGTACCACCCGAGAACCTACCATCAGTGATTAGTGCCACATCATTGCCCAACCCAGCGCCCATAATCGCAGCTGTTGGCTTGAGCATCTCAGGCATGCCAGGACCTCCTTTGGGCCCTTCATAGCGAATAACGACAACTTCCCCTTTTTGAACTTGGCCAGAACGAATACCATCATTGGCATCAAACTCTCCTTCAAACACTCGTGCAGGTCCACTAAAAATAAGGCCTTCCTTACCAGTTATTTTTGCAACAGAACCCTCTTCTGCTAGGTTGCCTTTCAGGATTCTGATGTGGCCAGTGGGTTTGATTGGGTTGGACACTGGTCGAATTACTTTTTGATCAACATTTAGGGGTTGCACTGTTTCGAGGTTTTCAGCAATTGTTTTTCCTGTTACTGTTAGGCAATCGCCATGCAACATTCCATGTTCAACCATGTATTTCATCACAGCTGGAACACCTCCAACACGATGCACATCTTCCATCAAAAATTTTCCACTGGGTTTTAAATCTGCCAAAAATGGTGTGCAATCGCTGATGCGTTGAAAGTCATCGATTGTAAGCTCGATATTTGCTGCTTTTGCAATGGCGAGATAGTGCAGTACTGCATTGGTTGAACCCCCAAGAACTGTAATGAGACGGAGTGCATTATCAAGAGATTTTTTGGTTACGATGTCCTTCGGTTTAATATCTTTTTGCAATAGAAGTTTAAGTGCTTTACCTGCATCTACTCCGTCTTTTTCTTTGGCTTGCCCTACTGCTGGATTGGACGAACTGTATGGCAACGACATCCCCAATGCCTCGATAGATGAAGCCATGGTATTGGCAGTGTACATACCCCCACAAGCACCAGCACCTGGACAAGCATTTTTAACCACTGCTTTAAAATCTTTTTCGTCGATAGAGCCAGCAACTTTTTGACCCCAAGCCTCAAAAGCAGAAACGATATCGAGTTTTTGGTCGTTGAGACAGCCAGCTGCAATCGTGCCACCATACAACAGTACAGATGGTCGATTGAGACGCAACATTGCCATTAAGGCACCTGGCATATTTTTGTCACAACCCACCACAGTAACCATCGCATCGTATGACATTGCTCCCATCACTGTTTCCATAGAATCAGCGATTAAATCCCTCGAAGGAAGAGAAAAACGCATTCCAGGCGTACCCATCGAAATCCCATCACTTACCCCTATCGTATTGAAGATCAGACCAACAAGATCGGCTTGCGTTGCACCTTCTTTAACATGCAAAGACAAATCATTCAAATGCATATTGCAAGGGTTGCCCTCATAGCCAGTTGAGGCAATACCTACCAAAGGTTTTTGCAAATCATCATATGTCAAACCAATCGCGTGGAGCATTGCTTGCGCAGCTGGTTGAGTTGAGTCTTGCGTTACTGTTTTACTGTATTTGTTCACCTTTTGCAATAGAATTCAGATCAAAACTATTTAATGATAAGTAGGGAATGATCATGTAAAAAAAACACCGCTGATGCCTAAATTCAAAATTATATTTTTAAATTATTGATTATCAATATGTTAAATATAAATTATCAACGATGCCTAACAATTGTTTTATTTTCAAAGTTCAAAGATGCAGTAAATTCAAGATTTCACAAATAAAAACTTTTTATTTTTCTTAAAATATGAGACCATGTTAATTTTTGTAACATTGTAGTTTATGAAAGTTCAAAATATAGGTTTTAAACATTCAATCATTCAATCGCAACGATTGTTTTTTGACAAGGGAGAGACACGATCGATAAAATCTCGTAAAAAATTATTGAAAAAACTCAAAGAGGTCATTCAATCTAAGGAAGCTGCAATCAACCAAGCATTATTCCAAGATTTGGGGAAATCAACCAGTGAAACCTATCTGTCAGAGGTAGGGCTTGTACTGACAGAAATCGATTATTTCCTTTGTCACCTCACACAACTGGCACAGCCCAAACGTGTCAAGAGCTCTCTTTTGAATTGGCCCTCAAGAGACTACATCATCCCCGAACCGTATGGTGTGATGTTGCATATTAGCCCCTGGAATTATCCATTTCAACTTGTATTTACACCTTTGGTAGGCGCAATTGCTGCTGGCAATACTGTAGTTATTAAACCATCCGAATTGGCACCTCATACTGCTGATTGTGTTGAAAACATCATCAAATTGGCTTTTCCAACCGAGTGGTCAACAGTCGTTCAGGGTGGTCCTGAAGTAGGTAAATCTCTTCTTGCAGAAAGATGGGATTTTATTATGTTCACTGGTGGTGTTAAAGTTGCCAAAATTGTTGCTGCAGCGGCAGCTAAACATCTAACCCCAACCTTGCTTGAACTTGGAGGTAAAAACCCTTGCATTGTTGACAACTCTGCAAAAATCAAAGTTGCAGCAAGGCGAATCGTTTTTGGCAAATTTTTGAACTGTGGACAGACCTGTATAGCGCCAGACTATGTACTTGTTCATACTTCTGTAAAAGATGCATTAGTGAAGGCGATGATTGAAGCGATCGAAGATAGTTATGGTGCAGACCAATCCAATTCGGGAGATTATGGACATATAATTAATGATCGTCATTTTGAACGTTTGACTAGCCTCTTAGAAAGTCAAAACATCAATTATGGTGGGTACACAAATCCCAAAAAACGCTACATACAACCAACACTGATTGAGCTTACAGACACCAACAACCCCTTGATGGAAGAAGAGATTTTTGGTCCTATCCTACCCATCCTCTCCTATGAGAATGACATTGATCTTACAACCATTATTGAGCAATATGAAAAGCCTTTATCGTTTTATGTGTTCTCGGAACGAAAAAGTTGGTCCGAAAACATCATGCGTAGTTATTCATATGGTGGGGGAATCATCAATGATACGCTTTTGCAGTTCACCAATCGAAACCTTCCATTTGGGGGTATTGGGAAAAGTGGAAGTGGAGCCTATCATGGAAAACATAGTTTTTATGCATTCACACACAACAAACCTTACATCAAACGAAGTAGTTGGCCAGACCCTTCCTATAGGTATGCGCCCTATAAAAAGAAGATTGGTATCTTAAAAAAATTAGTGAATTGGCTGGGATAAAAGAAAAAACCGTACGAGAGGCAATTGCATATCGGCGATCTGTTCGTGCATATACCGACGAAGCACTTGACGATGAAAAAGTGAAGGATTGCATCTATCAGGCTACGCTAGCACCCACCAGTAGCAACTTGCAACTTTGGGAGTTTTATCATGTGACAGACAAACAAAAATTTGAGGAAATTGCCAAGGCTTGTTTTAACCAAGGTGCTGCCAAAACAGCCAATCAACTGGTTGTGGTTGTCACGCGACGTGACCTCTGGCGCAGTCGAGCAAAAGCCAATTATAACTATCTGTCCAATGCATTTCGAGCGTCCAATGCTTTCCGTCCTTCTCAAAAAAAAATGGTATTGAACTATTACAGCAAGTTGGTACCAACATTGTACAGCAGTTTTTTTGGATTGAAGGGATGGTTTGTTTATCTCTCTGCGCAGATCGTTGGGTTGTTTCGACCCATCTATCGACAGAACCGAAGAAGTGATTTGCGAGTTGTAGCGCAAAAGAGTGCTGGTCTTGCTGCGCAAAACTTTATGATTGCCATGGCTGCCATCGGATATGATACTTGCCCAATGGAAGGGTATGACAGTTTACGTGTCAAACGTGCATTGGGGATTAATCGCAAAGCAGAAATCAATATGGTGATTGGTTGTGGGATACGGGATCCTAAAGGGATCTATGGCGAGCGATTTCGGATTCCTTTTGATGAGGTGTATAAAAAAGTTTAGCAACAATCAGACATTAAATCGAAAGTGCATGACATCGCCATCTTGCACAATATAGTCTTTCCCTTCCACTCGCATTTTCCCTGCTTCTTTAACCTTGACCTCAGATTCGTAGTTATCATAATCGGTATAAGAAATGACTTCAGCTTTGATAAAGCCCTTTTCAAAATCGGTGTGAATCACACTTGCTGCTTGGGGTGCTGTTGCACCTTGAAGAACAGTCCACGCTCTGACCTCTTTAGGTCCGGCAGTAAAATAAGTTTGTAGATTGAGAATCTCATAAGCAGCCCTAATGAGCTTGGCAGCACCAGGCTCAGTCAGCCCTAGATCATCTAAAAACAATTGGCGTTCCTCATAGCTGTCTAGCTCATTGATATCGGCTTCTGTTGAAACAGCAAGCACCAGAACATCTGCTTGTTCTGCAGCAGCAATTTTTCGAACCTGTTCGACATAAGCATTTCCACTGACAGCAGATGATTCATCAACGTTACAGACATATAACACTGACTTATCTGTGAGCAATTGCATGGTCTTTACATAGGCCAAACGATCATCGTCAGCAATCGATAGCGCACGTACTGAAGTGGCTGCAGACAAGCCCTCTTTTACTTGTTTTAGCACCTCTTGCTCTTTCATGGCTTCTTTATTGCCAGTGCGAGCAGCACGAACAACTTTTTCCAATCGTTTTTCGACTGTCTCCAAATCTTTTAATTGGAGTTCAAGATCAATCGTTTCTTTATCGCGCAAAGGGTCAACAGACCCATCAACATGTACAATATTGTCGTTGTCAAAACAACGAAGTACATGCAAAATCGCATCAGTTTCACGAATATTACTCAAAAACTGATTCCCCAAACCTTCGCCTTTGCTCGCACCTCGAACAAGCCCAGCGATATCGACAATTTCAACAGTTGCTGGAACAACCTTCACGGGTTTTACTAGTGACTCTAACCGTTCCAAACGAGGATCAGGTACATTGACTACGCCAATATTGGGCTCTATCGTACAAAAAGGAAAGTTGGCACTTTGTGCTTTGGCATTCGACAAACAGTTGAACAAGGTGGATTTACCCACATTGGGAAGACCAACGATTCCTGCTTTCATCGGCTATTCTTCTGGGTGCATAAAGCGTTGTTTTCCGAGCAAAGTTTCTTCAGATTCTACGTGGTTATCGTCAGGAACACAACAATCGACTGGACAAACAGCAGCACACTGGGGTTCGTCATGAAAACCTTTGCATTCTGTACATTTGTCAGTAACAATAAAGTAAAACTCATCAGAAACAGGTTCTTGTGCTTCGTCTGCATTCACTGCTTGTCCGTTGGGCAGCACCACCTCACCTGTCAGGCTTGTCCCATCCGCATAAGTCCAGTCAAAAGCACCTTCATAAATAGCATTGTTTGGGCATTCTGGCTCACAAGCGCCACAATTTATACATTCCTCGGTAATGATAATTGCCATCCTATAATTGTTTAGTTTTGCAAAAGTAAGTGCTATGTATAACTCCAACAAATCTGCAGGCAAAATTAAGTCCCTCATCGATGCTTTTGATTACTTGGGTCAAGAGCTGAACAACTATGCTAACCAACAAGCTGCAAATCCTGAGGCATTTGCAATTTTGGATGAGGCCATATTGGCTGCTCAAGTCCAAAACCCTTGGTTCACAATAGACAATATCTACACTGCTGTTGTAAACTGGGCATCATTGTTGAAGACAGATGAACTAACCAATTGGATTTCTGGCTATCAACAAGTCAAATGGACTGATGATATTGTTGGGCTTGTTCTTGCTGGCAATCTACCATTGGTCGGTTTACACGATTTGATTTGTGTGTTGTTAAGTGGTCATAAAGCCCTTGTCAAACTGTCCTCCAAAGACAAGGTGTTGATCCCAGCTCTTGTTCGAATTTTACAATTCAGTTTTACTGAGATCAACGAACGTGTTAAGTTTGTCAACGATAGGCTTGGACAGGTGGATAAGGTGATCGCTACAGGAAGCAACAACAGCGGTCGTTATTTCTCATATTATTTTAAAAATATCCCACACATCATTCGTAAAAACAGAAACAGTGTGGCTGTACTCACAGGTAAAGAAACTGAAGAGCAACTTGCTGGACTTTCCGATGATATTTGTCTTTATTTTGGGTTGGGATGTCGAAGTGTTTCAAAAATATGGGTTCCTGAGGGCTATGATTTTGATATATTATTTAGGGCTTTATTTAGGTATAAAGATATGATTCACCACAATGGATATTCTAACAACTATGATTACAACAAGGCTATTTTTTTGATGAATCAGGAAGCGATTCTCGATAATGGCTTTGTCATCTTAAAAGAGGATGAGCGAATTTCATCTCCAATTGCTTGCTTATACTACAGTTATTTTAAGGATCGATCGGAGGTTGATCGGTTGATTTCAACAAATTGTGAAGACATTCAGTGCATTGTTTCCACAACAGGCAACAACAATGTTTTGCCTGGAAGAGCGCAGTGTCCACAACTCAACGATTATGCAGATAATGTTGATACAATGGAAATGTTGTTAAAAAGTTGAAAAAAAAATCAACCATATCATTAAAAGAAGCTCAACTGATTTTGTTTCTTTGCACAGAATTTAAGCTATGAAAAAACATAACTTTAGTGCAGGGCCATGCATCCTACCCAATGAAGTAATGCAGCAAGCTTCCCGAGCAGTCGAAGAACTCGATGATTCTGGATTGTCTCTAATCGAAATCTCTCATCGCAGCGCTGCTTTTACAGACATCATGGATAACGCCTGCGCCTTGTCATTGGAACTGCTTGGACTCGCTGGCAAAGGTTACAAAGCACTCTTTTTACAGGGTGGTGCGAGTTCACAGTTTATCGCAACTGCTTACAACTTATTGGAAAATAAAGGCGCTTATCTCAACACTGGCACATGGTCAACCAAGGCGATCAAAGAGGCGAAGATTTTGGGAGAGGTTGTTGAGGTTGCCTCCTCTGCTGATGCAAATTTTAATTATATACCTAAAGAATTTAGCATTCCAACAGATGCAGACTATCTTCACATCACCACCAACAATACCATTTTTGGAACGCAAATAAAAAATATCCCTGACTCCGACACTGTTTTAGTGAGTGATTCAAGTTCAGATATTTTTTCCAGAGAGCTTGACTTCTCAAAATTTGGAATACTCTATGCAGGTGCGCAAAAAAATATGGGACCAGCTGGGACAACACTCGTTGTTGTGAGAGAAGATGTTTTGGGAAAAGTCACACATAGCATTCCTTCAATGCTTGATTATGAAATTCACATTTCCAAAGGTAGTATGTTTAACACCCCACCTGTGTTTGCAGTATACACTTCGATGCTAACGTTGGAGTGGCTGAAAAATCTTGGAGGAATCAAAGCGATTGAGACTAAAAACAACGCCAAAGCAGACCTGATGTATGGAGAAATCGATCGAAATCCACTATTTAAAGGCTTTGCAGTGCTTGAAGATCGTAGTACGATGAACGCAACCTTTACCCTAGAAGAGGCCAGATTGAAAGAACGTTTTGACAGAATGTGTTCAGATGCACAAATCAATGGCATCAATGGCCACCGGTCTGTTGGGGGTTATCGCGCGTCTATGTATAACGCCCTTCCGATTGCGGCTGTACAGACCCTGGTTGATGTAATGAAAGAATTGGAACGAACAGCATAAATATAAAACAATGGCAAAAATACTAGCCAACGATGGCATTTCGGCCTTAGGTGTAAAAGATTTAGAATCATATGGTTATGAAGTAAGCACAACAAATGTTGCGCAAGAACAATTGATCAATCACATCAATGAAAATCAGATAGATGTGTTGTTAGTTCGCAGCGCGACGACTGTTCGCAAAGATCTTATCGATGCATGCTCAAGTTTAAAAATTATCGGCCGAGGTGGTGTTGGGATGGACAACATTGATGTTGACTTTGCACGCAAGAGGGGATTGCATGTCATCAACACCCCTGCAGCCTCATCATTATCAGTTGCTGAATTGGTGTTTGCACATCTCTATGGTGGCGTTCGTTATTTGTTTGACTCCAACCGTAATATGCCTTTGGAGGGAGATACCAACTTTAAAGCCCTGAAGAAAAATTACGCTGGTGGCTCTGAATTACGAGGAAAAACCATGGGAATCATTGGTTTTGGGCGTATTGGACAGGAGACTGCAAAAATTGCACTTGGCGTTGGTATGAATGTAATTGCACATGACCCTTTTATAGAAAAAGCAGCGTTGAAAATAGCATTGGGTAACGATGTAACAGTCGATTATATCATACTAATGGCGAGTTTTGAAACTGTGATAAAAGATGCTGACTTTATCAGCTTACACGTTCCAGCGCAAGACAAGCCAGTGATTGGAAAAAAGGAATTTGCAAAGATGAAAAAAGGTGCTGGGGTGATCAATGCCGCTCGAGGTGGTGTAATTGACGAAGAAGCGCTATTGGACGCGCTTGACAATGGCCAATTGAGTTTTGCTGGTTTGGACACTTTTGTGAACGAACCAAAACCTGCAATGAAAGTATTAATGCATCCTAAAGTATCGCTAACGCCACACATTGGAGCAGCGACAAAAGAGGCACAAGATCGCATTAGTACAGAACTCGCTCAGCAGATTCATGCGATATTAGGTTGACCACATGAAAAAATTAAAACTCCGTTGGGGGATTCGTTCCAACTTCCATTTACTTATCATTTTTGTTGTTTTTGGCATCACAGGAAGTTTGTCGGCATTCCTTGCCGAACCGTTAACCCATTGGCTTGGGCTAACTCCTAGTAATACCAATCAATGGTTATATTGGCCGATCCGCATCCTATTGATTTTTCCAATTTACCAGGTTATTTTATTGGTATGTGGATTTTTATTTGGAGAATTCAAATTTTTTTGGAAATTTGAAAAGAAAATGTTGTCTCGTATGGGTATGCCAATCGATAAATTTTACAAAAACAAATAATCAATCGATGCTTCTTCAACGAATCATTTTTTCAGTTAGTATTTTTCTGCCAACATTAGCAGTCTATGCGCATGAGCTGTCACATCAAGAGCATCAAAAGTGTGAAAAAACGACTGTACATTTTCACGAGCACATAGAAAATTGTTGTTTAGATAATTTTACACTAATCAAAACTTATAGTTTTTCTGCAAAATATTATAAATCTTTAATTCTTTTATTCAATTTAGAATTATTTGTAATTAAATTTCTAAACCAAAAAGAATTTCTAATTAATTTCTTCAAAAGAGGACCTCCTTCAAATTAATATTTTTTTCCACATCTTTTCGCTCTATAGTTAATAGACTAAAACCTACATAAAGTTTAAAAAAATTTAAAATGTTAAAAAATATTTATTTTAGAGCAACATTGCTCTCAATATCTTTATTACTCATTTCCTGTGATAAGGATGACACGCCAGTGGCAGAAAATGAAATGGAAGTATTCACCAAAGCTGTAATTGTCGTAACTAATCTCACAGACGATAGCTCGGAAACCTACAATTTTGAAGTTGAAGAGCATGATCATGGCCACGATCATGGCGTTTTACCTCAAACTCAAGATGATGATGATCATGGGGATCATACCGTAATTGAACTAAAAAGCAGTTCAGAATATAAATTTGAAATTTCATTTTTAAATGAAACGGATCCTAACAATATCATTGATATGACTCTAGCGGTAATGGAAGAGAAAGATGAACACCTTGTTCATTATGAACTTGCTGGAAATGGAATTGAAATAGAGTCATATTCTGGAGATACAATCGATTCAAATGGTAACGCTATGAATCTGATTACCAAATGGACAACAAGCACTGCAACGGAAATCGATGTAGAAGCATACCTTATACATCAACCAACTTCAAAAACCGGAAATACGCGTGATGATTTTGGAGGTGCAACAGATGTTGAAATTGAATTTGAAGCTCACGTGGAGTAAAATTTTGAAAATCAATATTTGGGTTATAATTTAAAAATTTTAGTGCCTACAGCATTTCTACTTTTAATGTCTGTGGGATCTAATTATGGTCAAGTCTGCAGTACTTCGTTCGAAGGGAATATCTTCAGCTTAGAGCAAAATACTCCCTTAGAATCAGCTGTAGTTGAAGTTATTGGTTCTAACATGATTGTAACTTCAACTGCAAGCGGATATTTTAAGCTTGAAGGGTTATGCCCCAACAGTATAATTAAAATTAAAATTTCACATATAAATTGTCCTGATTATTTTGGAGAAATAGATTTGAACAAATCTTTATTTGAAAATTTTTATTTAGATCATAAAGTTGAGGAATTAAGTGAGATAATTTTATCTGACGATAAAATAAATGATTTATCAACAAGTTCAAGATTTTTTTCAATTTCAGAGTTAGAAAAAGAACGCTACAGTGATAGTGGATTAGCAACGGTATTAGAAAAAATTAGTGGAGTTAACACGCTGTCGACTGGAAATAAAGTTGCAAAACCAGTTATCCACGGAATGTTTGGTAGCAGAGTAGGAATAATTTATGATGGTGTCATGCTAGAAAACCAACAGTGGGGTCAAGATCATGCGCCTAACCTAGATTTAAATGCTTTTGATAGAGTTCGAGTTATTAAAGGAGCTAGTGTACTGAAGTACTCGGGTAGTAACCCTGGTGGGCTTATAATAATTGATTCTAGCCCCCCAAAAATAAACGACACAATTACTGGGAAAACAATTATAAATTCTTCCAGTAATGGTCGTGGAGGAAGTATAATCAGCTCAATAACTAGCTCAAGAGAAAGTGGAACATTTTTACGGTCACAATTCACTATAAAAAAAAATGGAGATTTAAGTTCACCTAACTATATATTATCTAATACCGGGAGTAACGAAAAAAATATTTCAATTACTGTTGGTAAAAACTACAGTAAAAGTAACATCAAGGCACTTTTAAGCTATTTCAATTCTGAAATTGGCATACTAAAAAATTCACATGTAGGAAATATTAAAGACTTGTTAAGAGCAATCGAATCAGATTCCCCAGATGTTATTAATGATTTCAGCTATAATATTAATTATCCCAATCAAGACAATACACATTATACTGCAAGTCTAGATTACAATTATTTTTTTGATAGTGATAAAAAACTAAGTTCTAAATATAGTTTTCAATTAAACAAAAGAAAGGAATACGATTTACGGATTGGAGATTTTAAAAATATTCCGTCCCTAGACTTAAATTTATCTACTCAAAGAATAAATTTAAATTATACTTGGTCAAATTTATTCAATGAATTTAATAATGGAATATTTTTTGAACTTCAAGAAAATTATTCAAACCCAGGAACAGGCGTTAAAAGATTAATTCCTGATTATTTAAACACAAAGTTTGGAGGATATTTTATTTCTACATTTAAATTAAACAGAATGCTGAATTTTGGCCTTGGGTTTAGGTATGAATATAGCAGTAATGATGTTTATAAGTATTACAGAAATTTTCGTTGGGAAAATGAAAATTACGAAGGACGTCTTGGAAAATATGTTATCAATGAAGTTTTGAGTCAAAAGCTTATTAGGAAAAAAGTAATTTTTAATACTTTTTCTTCAAATGCAGGATTTTTCAATGAATTTGAAAAAAAATACTCTTTAAGTGTTCAATACAATTATACTGAAAGATCCCCAAATATAGCTGAAATGTTTAGTGGGGGTCTTCACCATTCATTAGCTTCAATTGAGTATGGGGATCCATTTTTAAAAAAAGAAAAAACTCATAAAATCCTTTTTGATTTTGAAAAAAATGATGGGAAATTTAATTTTAGAATTAATCCATATTTTTCATATAGTGATGATTATATTTTAGCCCAACCAGCTGGGTTTGAACAAACAATAAGAGGAGCATTTCCAGTTTGGGAATATTCACCTATTAGTTCAATTTTCAAAGGAGTAGACCTTGATTTTGTTTACCCAATTAAGGATAATATTAAATTTAAAAATAGTGTAAGCTGGGTTAATGCAAAAAATTATGATACTAAAGAACAACTAATAAATACGCCACCATTAGTTGTAAATAATGAAATTCGAATTATATCAAATAATTTTAAAAAATTTAATGCTATAATTGAACATAAATTTGTAAGTAAACAAAAATTGTTTCCGAATAACAATACAATGACTATAGTGATTGAAAGTGGAAAAAAAATTAGTAAAGTTGTTGATATTAGCACGCCTCCAGATGCTTATAACCTTTTCAATCTTAATCTTAATTGGGGTCCATATAATTTTGTTTCAAGTAATATTTACTTTAGTCTGTCTATTGATAATGTGATGAACAAAGCTTACAGAAATTATTTAAACAGACTTAGATTTTATTCAGATGAGGCTGGTAGAAATGTTTTATTCCAAATTAAAATAAAGTATTAAAGTTATGATAGTTTAGAATCGATCAATTTCAAAAACTCATTTCTCGTTTCCATTTTCTCAAATGTACCACGAAAACCCGAGGTTGTAGTGAGGGAGTTTTGTTTTTGCACACCACGCATCATCATACACATGTGAGATGCCTCAATCACAACAGCGACGCCTTTGGGTTCGAGGGTATTATTGATACAATCGAGGATTTGTTCAGTTAGGCGTTCTTGCACTTGCAAGCGTCGTGAAAACACATCGACAACACGAGGAATTTTACTCAAACCGACAATATGCCCATCAGGAATGTAGGCAACATGGGCTTTTCCGAAAAAGGGTAACATATGATGCTCACACAAACTGTAAAGTTCAATGTCTTTCACCAATACCATTTCATTATAAGACTCAGCAAATATGGCTCCACGAAGGATTTCGGTAGGGTCCATATCATATCCCTGGGTCAAAAACTGCATCGCTTTGGCTGCGCGCTGTGGGGTGTCGAGTAAGCCCTCGCGATTTTGGTTTTCTCCAATGTTGTGAATAATGTCTTTATAGTGCGATTTGATCGCGTTGGTAATACTAATGTCGTATGTGTCTGTAGATTCAAATGTCATAATTATTCTTTAAGCAATTGTTTTTGTGATGTTAATAATTTTTTAACCTTAGGTAATATGACCGCACGACAATAGGGTTGTGATGGATTGAGATTGTAATAATCATGGTGCTCCACCTCCGCTTTAAAAAAAACATTGAAAGGAGTAAGCTCAGTCACAATTGGATCATCAAACGTCCTTGATTTTGATGCTATTATGTCTTGTGCAGTAGCCAACTGTTGTTCATTATGATAGAAAATTGCAGAACGATACTGGGTACCTACGTCAGCTCCTTGTTTGTTGAGTGTAGTGGGATCATGGGTATCGAAAAAGACTTCCAATAGAGAAGTAAAAACAATTACTGAGTTATCATAATCGATTTGAATGCACTCGGCATGACCTGTTGACCCGTTACAAACCTCTCGATAAGATGGGTTTTTAGTGGTTCCACCTGAATAGCCCGGTGCAACAGAAAGCACACCACGCAAACGGCTGAAAATGGTTTCTGTACACCAAAAACATCCATTTGCTAAAGTTGCCTTTTCTATCATTTTGTTTAACAATTTTCAAACAAAATTAAACAAAAAAAATGGTTTTTCAAACGACAAAAAGGTATAAAACAAAACAAATTTGTAATTTTAACAGATGATTAAAGCTATAAATCTATCCAAAAAATACGGGAATTTAAAAGTGCTCAGAAATGTTGACCTTGCAGTCAAAGAAAAAGAAATTGTAGCGATTACTGGTCCTTCGGGAGCAGGAAAAACAACCCTTCTTAACATCTTGGGAACACTCGATACAGCTGATCATCAGCCAATTACAACATTGGAAATCGATGGGGTTGACCTGTTTGCGCTTGAAGGGAAAGCCTTAGCAAGGTTTCGAAATCAGCAGCTTGGCTTTGTATTTCAATCGCATCAACTTCTACCAGAATTCAGTGCCATTGAAAACATTTGTATCCCTGCCATGATTGCTAAAACACCCATGAAAAAAGCACAAAAATTAGGGATGGAATTGCTCTCTTTTTTGGGTTTGAGTAATCGAGCAGATCACAAACCTGCAATGTTATCTGGTGGCGAACAGCAGCGTGTGGCTGTTGCCAGAGCACTCATCAATAAGCCAAAACTTCTCTTGGCTGACGAACCTAGTGGAAATCTTGACAGCAAAACTGCAGCACACCTCCATAAGTTGTTTTTATCTCTTCGCAACAACTTTGACCAAACTATCGTATTTGTTACGCACAACAAAGAACTTGCAGCACTTGGCGATCGCAGTCTGCAACTCGTAGATGGGCAATGGAGTTGAGCACTGATGCGTTGCGCGACTTTCTCAATGAGAAATCCCAACAATACAACCACCCTGATTTTATTGCTTCCGATCCCATACAGATCCCCAAACAGTTTGACACCAAAGAAGACATTGAAATTGCTGGGTTTCTCTCTGCTACCATTGCTTGGGGCAATCGAGTGAGCATCATTAAGAGTGCGTCCAACATCATGCATCTCTTGGGCTATCAACCCTATGATTATATCCTCAATTCCACAGCTTCCGATTGGGAGGACATCGATCACTTTGTGCATCGCACCTTTAATATAATCGACTTGCGCTATTACTTACAGGCCTTGCAGCATCTATACAAACATCATGGTGGACTGCATG
>CACOXF010000011.1 GCA_902631125.1 uncultured Bacteroidota bacterium | reverse complement strand
CCTGCCAAGCCAACACGTTTGATTTGATCACTATTGGAGAGTAAGGCTAACTTCTGAATGTTTAATTGGTATAGAATTTGTGCACCAATCCCAAAGTCTTTTTCATCCATTTTTGACAGTGAATCTATTGCTCTTTCGGAGGCAATACCACTTATTAATTCAACAGAATTTATATTATCTATATTATTGATAAACAGTAAACAAGAGTATTTACTATCAACTAATAGTTTAAATATATTATCCAATTCATCATCATCATTTCCTTGGAGGGTTTGCATGATATTTAGTGTCGTATTTAAGGACTGTATACGTGTTAGCACCTTATCCTTTTCAGTCCACTCTCCTTTGGTTAATGCGATATGAATTTGTTGATTGGTCTTCTGCCGAAAAGCTTTAAGTTGAAACGTTCCGTACTTGGTTTGTACAGTATCATCTTTAACGATTTCAATTAGGCTGTCAAACCTCATTCGATAAGCAACTAGAGATTCGATTGAAACCAATTTTAACTTTAACTCATCAGCAAGCACACGAAGTTCAGGCAGTCTTGCCATGGAGCCATCTGAATTCATGATTTCTACAATTACTCCTGCTGGCTTGAAACCAGCAAGGCGTGCAAAGTCAATCGCTGCTTCTGTGTGGCCTGTTCGTCGTAGCACTCCACCTTCTTTGGCAGTGAGAGGAAACACATGACCAGGACGAATAAAATCATCTGGTTTAGCATTGTCATTAATCAAGTGTTTGACTGTCTTTGATCGATCGGAAGCTGAAATACCAGATGTTACGCCATTTCCCTTTAAGTCCACTGAGACTGTAAAGGCAGTTCCCATGGGATCAGTATTGTTGTGAACCATAGGGTAGAGGTCGAGTTTACTGCAATACGATTCTGTGATGGGCGTACATATCAATCCACGTCCATGTTGTGCCATAAAGTTGATCATTTCAGGAGTTACGCACTCTGCTGCTGCGACAAAATCACCCTCATTTTCTCTGTTTTCGTCATCAACAACGATGATAATCTTGCCGTTTTTTATGTCAGCAATGGCATCTTCAATGAAATCAAATCGAATGGAAACAGACATCTATTAGTTTTTACCAAATATACGTTTAACAGAAGTTGCTTTACGAATAAATGCATGCCAAAACGTGATTAATTTTGCAGTGAAATTGCTAAACCCAAACATCCCTTTGTCTTCTCGCGCACGCTTGATCATCACAATCGACAGTACAAACAACACTATGCTAGGGGAGGTTGTACCTGTAAGAGGCGAAATAGTACCATCTTCAGCAGTGTTTTTAAAGAATGTTGCGCCAAAATGATAGCTTAAAAAAATCAGCAACGCCAAAACCATTGGTAAACCAAAACCGCCTTTACGAATCAAAGCCCCCAGGGGGGCACCAATTAAAAACATCAGTAGTACAGAGAACGCAATGATAAATTTGTCGTAATACCAAATTTTATGGAGATTGATGATTTTCATTTTAAAGAAAAAGGTTTTCTTTTGATTATTCAGGTTTGATTCAAGTGTATTAAGTTTGCTTTCAACTTGCTGGATAATTGATTGCATAGCATGGATTTTATAACTTGAAAGAACACTGTCAACTCCTTCATAATCCCTTATTTCCTTCTCATAGGTATTGTGAATTGATTTGACACCAGTTCTTATATAGGTTGTTTTGACATAACTTTCTTTGTCGTTATTGAAGATGTTTTCTAGGGAGTCAATACTAAAACTTAACCTGTCGATATCTTGCATCTTGTAAGTATTGGTATACTTAGTTTCATCGAGATCCACGTTATTAAAGTCTCGTAAGTCGATATTCATCGTGTAAGTACCAAATGACACACGAGAGTGGGGATACCGTTTTTTATACCTGTCAGCACGTTTGGGCTTTAGTTCTTCATATCGATTACCTTTGGTCAATACCAATTGAATCCCATCAGAAAAATCAGCATTTTTGAGTTCTCCATCTTCAGATTTTACAACAATGCTGTTTCGCAAATCAGCTGTTTTTTGATGAATAATTACATCCTTCAAAAAACGATCGTTAGGACCATATTTATTTTGCACTTTGATATTGCTTTTACCCAAATCATTGAAAACACCTTCTGAAATAGCTAGGGCAGGTTTGATTTTTGCCAAGTTTTTTCGAAGATTATAGGTTTTAAATTCAGCATAGGGCACTACTTTATTAACAACATAAAATGCAATCCCACTGAGCAGTATGGAAACGACAAACACACTTCGCATCGAACGTGTGAGCGAAACACCTGCCGATTTTAATGCTGCAAATTCATAATACTCTGCCAAGCTGCCATAGGTCATGATGGAGGCCAGCAATACTGTGAGGGGTAAGACTAGTGGGATTAATTTCGGCGAATAATACAGTAAAAAACGAAGTAAAACAGTGATGTCAAGCCCTTTGCCTGCAAATTCATCGATGAACACCCATACTGTTTGCACTACGAAAATGAGCATCAGGATGAGAAAAAAACTGATAAATGTGCGCAAAAATGAGAATAAAATGTAGCGATCAAGTACTGGCATATCTAATACCTATCAATGTAATAGTTTGCATATTTATCCTTGTCAAACACAAAGGTTTTAGGTGCTAGGGGTTGGTTGGCAGTAAATTGTTCTATCACAAAAGTCGTATCTGTGCCATTGATACCCAAATCGATGATTTTATACAGCTCTTTACTGCTGGTATCAATGCCTAGTAAAAGGTATTTGGATTGGCTTTCTGTTTCAGTTGGAATCAACTTTACATAGCGAATATCACGACCACTTACACGTTGTATAATGTCCCATTGCAGCAAATAGCCTTCTTTGTGAAAATCAAAAATATCGAGGGGGTTTAGGGGAGTGTCCAAAGCAGCTTGTTCTTGGATTAAAACCTCTTCGTTCAAGTCATCGATGGTGTATACATAAGTGCCATCAAAGATCTGTTGTAAACCTAGTATCGTTAGATTATACTTATCCTTTGCAACAAGTATTTCTCCCTCTTCTTTTTGTGAGATGCCTTCTGAGGTATTGTCCAGCCGATAAGAAAAACGCATTTGCATCGTATCATAACTGGCATACACCTCACTCACCTGATCCAACAACGCTCTGGCTCGTTGATCGCCTTGCGAATAGCCAATGAAGGATAGGAGAAAAAAGAGGTAAATAGACTTACTATTTTGACTGTTCATTTTCTAAAAATTCGTGTAAGGAGATGATATCCCTAAACATAACTTCACGTGCCTTACTTCCTTCGAAGGGTCCGACGATACCAGCTGCTTCCAACTGATCGATAATTCGTCCTGCTCTGTTGTAGCCCAACTTCAGCTTTCGTTGCAACAAGGATGCCGAACCTTGTTGGGCATTGATGACAACTTCAGCCGCTTCTCGAAACATGGGGTCACGATCGTCAATATTGTTGTCCAAATCACTTTTTTGTTCGTCGCCTTTGTATTCTGGCAACTGATGTGCATTGGGATAAGCCCTTTGCGAACCGATAAAATCAGTTAGTTTTTCAACTTGAGGTGTATCAACAAACGCACATTGTAGTCGTATCAATTCGTTTCCTTGGGTAAATAGCATATCCCCACGTCCAATTAGTTGTTCAGCACCACCACTGTCTAAAATCGTTCGTGAGTCGATTCTAGAGGTTACTCGAAATGCCACACGTGCTGGGAAGTTGGCTTTGATCACACCTGTAATAACATTTACAGATGGTCGTTGGGTAGCAATGATCAGGTGGATTCCTACTGCTCGCGCTAGCTGTGCCAAGCGCGCAATGGGTGCCTCAACCTCTTTACCTGCTGTCATTATCAAGTCGGCAAACTCATCGACAATCAAAACAAGATAGGGGAGATAGGTGTGACCGTCGTTGGGGTTGAGTTCTCGTTTTTTAAAGCGTTTGTTGTACTCTTTGATATTGCGACACATTGCATTTTTCAGCATATTGTATCGATTATCCATCTCAATACACAAGGAGTTCAACGTGTTGATCACCTGACGATTGTCTGTGATAATCGCATCTTCTACATCTGGGAGTTTGGCCAAATAGTGTCTTTCGATTTTGTTGTATAATGTCAATTCCACTTTCTTTGGATCTACCAGTATAAACTTGATTTCAGCAGGGTGTTTTTTATAGAGTAATGAGCTCAAAATGGTGTTGAGCCCAACCGATTTTCCTTGTCCTGTTGCACCAGCCATCAGCATGTGAGGCATTTTTGCCAAATCGACGACAAAGGTTTCGTTGCTGATTGTTTTTCCAAGTGCAAGGGGTAATTCCATTTCAGCTTCTTGAAAACGCTTGGAACCAACCACTGATCTAAACGATACGATTGTTGGTTTTTTGTTGGGTACTTCAATTCCAATCGTTCCTTTTCCAGGGATGGGCGCAATGATTCGTATCCCCAAAGCTGAAAGTGATAGCGCAATATCGTCCTCAAGGTTTTTGATTTTTGAGATTCGTATCCCTGCAGCAGGAACGATTTCGTATAGGGTTACTGTTGGTCCTATTGTTGCTTTTATATCAGCAATACTTATCTTGTAATTGTTGAGTGTTTCAACAATTTTCTCTTTATTTTCCTCTAGTTCTGCCTCGTTGATCGTGATACCCTCTTCGTTATAGGCCTTCAGCAGCTCGAGGGTAGGGTAGCGATATTTGCTCAACTCAAGCGTAGGATCGACTTCTCCTTGTTCTTGTACAAGTTTTTTTGCCAACTTCGCTTCAGGTTCCTCTTCGACTGGCTGATCAATTTTCAGCTTGAGTTTGTCTGATTCAGAGAGGTCTTTTTTTGTTTGTTTTGTGACTTTGGTAACTGGCTTTACAGTTTCTTCAACAGCAAGATCGACTGGTTGTGCAGCTGTTTCTTCATCTTGATTTTTTTTCAATTCTGTTTTTAAAGAAGAAAAAACATTTCGGACACTTTCAGGCGTGATCTTCAAAATCACAACCATAAAAGAAATGCTACCAAAGATCAAAATACTTGCCAGGCCAATATCTCCGATATAATCAATTGTAAACCTCGATATTTCAACCCCAACCATACCACTCATCATTGGGAACTGTGGTATAATAAAACTCATTAAGAGTGATACCCATAATGAACTTGCAATGGTCCATGACCAGATCCAAAGAGGTCTCCTCCAAGGGCTACCGACAAATAATCGAATACCGGTGAGTAAGCCTATAAACAACAGTACAAAAGAGCCCAAGCCTATGAATTGATACAATAAAAAATGTGAGATGGTAGTGCCGAATTTGCTTGCGATATTATCTGTTTGGATTGTACGATCAGCGAAATCTCCCAAAACGCTTTGGTCATTTTCCCAAGTGAAATAGTAGGAAACCATCGCAGCAAGCAAGACCAGAGACAACAAAACAATCGATAATCCAAAAAGGATTTGTCGCTGGCGTGATTGAAATGTCGATGTGGACGTAGTCATGTAACAGCAAAATTACGGATTCTCGAACAGAAAAGCTGTTGTTATGATGATCGTTGTTTGATTTTAATCTGAAAGGCAGCAAAAAGCAAGGTCATAAAAGGGCTCATCCAATTGAAAATCGCATAAAAAAAGTACTGCGATACATCTACGCCCAACACGCCCGACTGATAGGCCCCACAGGTATTCCAAGGAATCAAAACAGAAGTTACAGTACCAGAGTCTTCTAGGGTTCGACTTAAATTTTCGGGTGCTAACTCACGATCTTTATATGCCTTTTCAAACATTTTACCAGGAACGACTATTGACAGGTATTGATCTGAAGCAGTCATGTTGATAGCCAAGCATGACGCCACTGTGCTTGCAAACAGTTGAAAGGTCGATTGGGCCATGCTGAGTAGCGCAGCACTGATGGTTGACAATGCGCCAATGGCATCCATCACACCACCAAATACCATCGCACAAATGATTAGCCAGATGGTGCCAAGCATCCCTTCCATACCACCTGATTTAAATAGGTCAGTCAACGCAGCAGAAGTAGTTTCGATTTCTGTTGAAACAGTAATGGCATCGATAATAACCTGATAAGTGCCATATAAACTGAGTGTTGATTCTCCACTGAGGGATACCAATAGTTCTTGCTGAAAAATCAAGGCAGCAATTGCCCCCAAGATGGTACCTACAAACAATGCCACCAAGGGTGGTGTTTTTCTAACAATCATCACAATGACAATGATTGGTACGATAAATAGCAACAAATTTATTGTAAATACTTCGTTCATCGCTGCCAAGAGTTCTTGCGAATTGGCAGCACCATCGCCACTAAATCCAATGCCAAGGATGATAAAAACCACAAGCGTTACCAAAATACTCGGCACAGTGGTATGGGTCATATAGCGAATATGTGTAAAGAGGTCAGCGCCTGCCATGGCAGGGGCGAGGTTGGTAGTATCGCTCAATGGCGACAGCTTATCACCAAAATAAGCACCTGACAACACTGCTCCAGCGACCATACCCACAGGAATACCAAGTGCTTTTCCAATGCCGATTAGCGCAATTCCCACTGTTGCAGAGGTTGTCCAGCTACTGCCTGTTGCCAGTGAAATCAATGCACAAATGATGACACAAGCTGGCAGAAAAATAGATGGATGAAGGATTTGTAAGCCATAATAAATCATCGCTGGAACAACACCACTAATCAGCCAAGTCCCTGCCAATGCCCCCACAAACAGGAGGATAAGGATGGCACCAGTGACTGATTTGAGGTTATCTGCCACCTTATCGAGCATGATTTGATAGGATATTTTGTTGGCAAAGCCCACCATGGCTGCTACAGCACCCCCAATTAGGAGGATAAACTGGTTGGAGCCAGACAGGGCATCATCGCCATATATGATGACATTAAAGGCCAATAGGCCTATGAGTACGATTAGTGGGGTGAAGGCAGTTTTGAGAGATAGTGAGGTCTTCATTTGCGTTTATTGTTTGGGTTGTAAGGGTAGAGACACATCAATTTGTACATTTTCATCGATTTGTTTTTTGACCAGGCTAGGAATTTCGATTGCATAGTCTGATGTTTTGACAGCAAAGGAAGATTCCAAAGTGATGAGACCATCTGCTTGGATGATGCGCCCCTCGACGTTGATGGTTTTTGTAACGCCATGCATGGAGAGTTCGCCAGTGAGTTGCACAGTGAGTGGTTGGTTGGAAAGGGTGTTGCTATCGAAGTTGAGAATAGATCCTTTAAAACTCGTTTTGGGGTATTTGTGACTCTCGATATAGTTTTCGTTAAAGTGTTCTTCCATGAGGGCAATGGGAAAGCGAAAGCCACGCACAAGCGCAAGCACTGCCAATTCACCTGTTTCAACGTTGAGCAAGGCCGATACAGAAGTATGACTGGCTTCTATGGGCTCAAAGGTAGGTTGGGATGCCTCAAAGGTCATACTCCCTGTTTTGGTCATATACTTGGACTGTCCAACAGCAATGATACCTGTCAATAAAAAAAAGAAAAGAAGTGACTTTTGCATCATATTGGTTTCTGCTTTAAAGATACAAAAAGGATTGGGTTGCTTAATGCTGTATTTAAGGACTTAGTTGTAGCGCTCTTTATTTTGCAGCTGAATAATAAAATAAATGCGTTTCTATATTTCATAATCAAAAACTTCAAATGTGAATATTTGGCTTTATTTTTTGTGAATATGTATAAGTGATGTAAACTCCAAATACTTGCGTATCAGAATGTTATTTATCTCCAATGTCGTGTGTCATGCCGTAGGTCTTTGATGTCACAAACAGATTTGGGTTGCGTGTAGTAAAAATGTAAAAAGTTTTTAAACAGCAAAATCCATATCTTTACCAAAACATCTAATGGCAAACAAAAAACTCATATCAATTTTGGTAGTAGTTCTCTTGTCAGTCGTGGTGTATTTCTACGCCTACAAAGACCATCGAAACATTGCCAACGAAGGAGCAGCACTTGCCGATACTGCACTGGCAATCAAGGATTTACTCGTGCAAAACAATGAAGCCTTCTTCAATCAAACCCTGGAAGTATCAGGAGTCGTGACAGCAGTTGAGGACAAAACCCTCACACTCAATGATGCCCTCGTGGCGCAATTTGAAATTAGACCAACAGTAACAATTGACCAACAACTCACCCTCAAAGGTCGTTGCATTGGATATGATGATTTGTTTGAAGTGGTAGTGCTCGATCAATCCATCATTTTGGACTAGGTTGTACACCAATTTCCAGTTTGCTATCTTTGAAAGAGACGAAATAACAATGAAACAACTATCCATTCTCTTTTTACTTTTCTCATCTTTTGCAGTGGCTCAATCCGACCTGCTCGATGAATTGGACGCAGATCTCGAAATGGGGCCTCTTTATGCCGAATCTGCCTTTAAAGGCTTAAAGATCATCAACCTTGAATCGACCAAAATGGTGGACAAAGGCGAGATGTATTTTATCGTGGCGCATCGATTTGGTAGCATCGAAAATGGCTTAGATGACTTCTTTGGACTCGATGTTGCCTCCAACAAACTTCAGTTGATCTATGGGGTCAATGATAATATCAATTTTGGTGCTGCTCGTTCGTCTTATCAAAAGACCTATGCACTACACACCAAACTGCGATTGCTGCGTCAACAAACAGAAAGATCTCCTGTGACCATAGGTGCCTATGGTCAACTCACAATCAACAACCAACTCGATTTGGATCGTAACCCCGATTTGGATTTTAGTGATCGCCTGACCTATACTGCGCAATTACTGATCTCTCGAAAATTTAATGAAAAACTATCCCTACAACTCACACCAACCCTGATTCACAAAAATCTGACGGAACGTATTGCAGAGGATAATTTGCAGTTTGTCATGGCTGCTGGGGGTCGTTATAAACTCACCAAACGTCTGAGTCTCAATATGGAATATGGCTTGATGACAAGTCGCCCAAGGGAGCTCAATTACAACAACCTGCTGTCTATTGGCCTTGATATAGAAACAGGAGGGCATGTCTTTCAACTGCATTTCACCAACTCCCGAACGATGCTCGAACACAGTTTTTTGACAGAAGCAACCGGCGATTGGTCAAAGGGAGATATTCATTTTGGATTTAATATCAGTCGAGTGTTTGATTGGTAGTCGCTTTCGTATTACTTTTGTATCATAAACAAACAAAATATGTCCTCATTTGAAGTTGCTGTTATTGGATCAGGCCCAGGGGGCTATGTAGCAGCCATTCGCTGTGCGCAGTTGGGACTTTCCACTGCCCTAATTGAAAAATATGACACGCTTGGCGGCACTTGCCTCAACGTGGGTTGTATTCCTTCCAAATCCCTTTTAGACTCATCCCATCTTTATGAAGAGTCGATTAAGAACTTTTCGACCCATGGGATCGATGTAGAAGGGGAGGTCAAAGTGAATTTGACGCAAATGATGAAACGAAAATCAGAAGTCATCGATCAAACCACAAAAGGGATTGACTTTCTGATGGATAAAAACAAAATCACTGTTTTCAATGGTCTTGGCAAGTTTGTCGATGCAACACATATCGAAATTGCTGGCAAGAAAAAACAAACCATCGAAGCCAAACACAGTATCATTGCAACAGGTTCCAAACCTGCTGTTTTACCTTTTGTCAAATTGGACAAAGAGCGCATCATCACTTCAACTGAAGCCCTTTCCCTAGAGGAAATCCCAAAACACTTGGTCGTGATAGGTGGGGGCGTGATCGGCTTGGAGCTCGGACAGGTATATCGACGCTTGGGTGCTGAGGTCTCTGTCATTGAATATGCCGATCGTATTACGCCAATAATGGATAGTTCTCTCTCGAAAGAGTTGATTAAAGTGATGAAGAAACAAGGGGTGAAGTTCTATTTGTCACATCAGGTCAATGCTGTAACTCGCAAAGGTGATGAGGTAACAGTCACTGCCAAAGACAAAAAAGAACAAGAGATTTCCTTTACAGGCGATTATTGCTTGCTTTCTGTGGGTCGTAAGCCCTATACTAAAGGGCTAGGCCTCAAGGCTGCTGGTGTCGTGGTCAATGACCGAGGGCAAGTGGAAGTGAACAAAAAACTCCAAACCTCTGTGTCTAACATCTATGCCATTGGCGATGTGGTGCGTGGTGCCATGTTGGCGCATAAAGCAGAGGAAGAAGGGGTGATGGCAGCAGAAATCATTTCTGGACAACAACCACATATCGATCATAACCTAATTCCAAATGTGATATACACTTGGCCAGAGGTTGCTGCTGTAGGCAAGACCGAAGAAGAGCTAAAAGCTGCTGGTGTGGCCTACAAATTAGGGCAGTTTTCGATGCGTGCACTGGGTCGTGCCAGAGCTAGTATGGACACTGATGGTTTTGTAAAAATCCTCGCTGATAAAGCAACAGATGAGGTGCTTGGCATACATATCATCGGAGCACGCGCTGCCGATTTGATTGCACAGGCAGTTACTGCGATGGAATACAGAGCATCTGCTGAAGATATTGCACGCATGAGCCATGCACATCCAACCTATGCTGAAGCGATGAAAGAAGCTGCTTTGGCTGCCACTGAAGATAGAGCACTACACGTCTAAAGCGCTTATTTTTCGAAATATGTCGTAAACTTTTCTCGAATGGCATCGAGTTCCAAGTTGCCAATACTCCCACGATGGGTGTGTTTTCCCATTTTGGGTGGTACAAATTCCCCTTTGTTTATGGCGTCACCAATTTGCACATAAGCATCTCGAAAAGGAATCCCATTTTGAATGAGTTCATGCAAGGCATCAACACTGAAAATATGTGCGTATTTATCATCTATGAGGATATCACTTTTGACTTGTACCTCTTTGATACTTGAAGTCAAAATCGATAGACAAGACTTGATGTCATCTATGGCCTGCATGATAGGGCCTTTGAACAATTGCATCTCTCTGTGATAACCACTTGGAAGGTTGGTGCTCATCATTGACAATTCATTGGGGAGAGCTTGTAGTTTGTTGCATTTCCCTCGAATGAGCTCAAAGACATCAGGATTTTTTTTGTGAGGCATGATACTGGAGCCAGTGGTAATATCATCTGGAAATGAGATAAAATCAAAGTTTTGACTCATGTACAAACACACATCCATCGAAAATCGACTGAGTGTTCCTGCCAGACTGCCAATGGCTTGTGCTAGATTTTTTTCGAGTTTCCCACGACTCATTTGTGCTGCCACAACGTTGAACTTGAGGGTATTGAAACCTAATGCTGCTGTTGTGTCGTCGCGATCAATGGGAAATGAACTGCCATAGCCAGCAGCACTCCCAAGTGGGTTTTGATCACAAATGGTGTTGACTGCATTGAGAAGCAGCAAATCATCTGCCAACACCTCTGCATAGGCAGAAAACCAGAGTCCAAAAGAAGAGGGCATGGCAATTTGCAAGTGAGTATAACCTGGTAGCAATTGACCTTTATGCTTGTCAGCAAGTGAAAGGTATTGATCAAAAAGCGCTTTGATTAGTTGTTTGATATCCTGTATCTCATCTTTGAGAAAGAGTTGCATGGCAACGAGAACTTGATCGTTTCTCGAACGAGCAGTGTGTATTTTTTTTCCAACGTCACCATATTTTTCTGTGAGCTCAAATTCGATTTTTGAATGTACATCTTCAAACGCCTCTGAGATAGTAAATGTTCCTTTTTCGACATCTTTTAGCAAGTCTTCAAGGCCTTGGGTGAGTTGATCTGCTTCGGATGTTGTGAGCAGTCCAACCTTTTCTAGCATTTGAGCGTGTGCTTTCGATGCAATGATGTCATAGGGCGCTAAACGCTTATCCCATTCACGATCATCACCTACAGTGAATTGGTCGATGTGATCTCTTACTTTGATACCTTTTTTTTGCCAGATTTTCATGATTTAATAACTTGATAGAGCAATTGGATGTACAATCGTATTGCTTCTTTGATTTCGTCTGTGTATATAAATTCGTCGGATGTGTGTGACCTAGTCGAGTGACCTGGTCCGAGTTTTAGTGATGGACAAGACAGTGCTGCCTGATCGGAGAGGGTAGGAGAACCATAGGTGTTTCTTCCAATCGCAATCCCTGCAACGACCAAGGGGTGTTCTTTATCGATTGATGATGACTGTAATCGCAACGAACGAGGTGTTATCTCACAAGGCGCCTGACTCACGATGTCTGCAATTTCTTGATTGGTGTAACATTCATTGACTCGAACATCCAATACCAGATTCACTTGTGAAGGCACAACGTTGTGCTGACTTCCTGCATTGATTTGAGTGATGGTGAGTTTGACAGGCCCTAATGTGTCAGACACTTTGTCAAACTCAAGATTTTGAAACCACTGAATCACATCTATACTTTTAAGAATGGGGTTGTCGTTGTTGGGGTGCGCTGCATGACCAGCAGTTCCTTTGACTACTGCGTCGAAGACCACAAGACCTTTTTCAGCAATTGCCAATTGCATCTGTGTGGGTTCTCCAACAATGGCAACGTCAATGTCTGGAAGGTCTTTGAGCAAGCTGTTTAAGCCATTTGGGCCAGAGCTTTCCTCCTCTGCTGTTGCAGCTACAATAAGGTTATATGTCAAGTTTTCTGCTGAGTAAAAATGCACAAATAGTCCAAGTAATGATACCAAAGCACCACCTGCATCATTGCTGCCTAATCCAAACAGTTTTCCATCGATGATTTCTGCCTTGTGAGGATCACGTGTATAGGCCTTATTGGGACGTACAGTGTCGTGATGTGAGTTGAGTAGTAAATTGGGTTTGGAAGGGTCATAGTGCTTGTTCAAGGCAAAGACATTATTTTGTATGCGCTGGGTTTCAACGCCTTTGCTGTGCAACCAATCTTGAATACAATCGGCTGTTTGAGACTCTTCCCCAGAGAAAGAAGGTATCTCGATCAATTGCATCAGCAACTCAATCACATCTTCTGCCAAGAGGTTTGTGCTCATCTGATCAAGTTTGTTTTAGAAGCCTGTTCATCGTGTACAGCTTCAGGATTTTCAATTGTTACGACGTGCACGCCATTTTGAAGCGCCACAGCAGCATTGTTCAGCTTTGGGAGCATCCCATCTGAGATTATTCCGTCGTTGTGAAGTTCATCAATTTCTGTGATTCGAATGGTAGGGATCATACTGTTTTCATCGTTGATGTCTTTCAACAGGCCTCGATGCTCAAAGCAATAGTGTAAATGCACCTGATATTCTGCAGCCAAAGCACCGGCAAGAGCAGCAGCGATGGTGTCAGCATTGGTGTTAAGTAATTGTCCTTTTTTGTTGTGAGTAATTGCACAAAACACAGGTGATAAACCAATTGATAAGATATTCTTTAAACTGTTTACATCAACTGATTTGATGTCTCCAGCCCAACCATAATCGATGTCTTGCACAGGTCTTTTTGTTGCACGAATCACATTGGCGTCTGCACCTGAAAGGCCAATGGCATTGGTGCCAAATTGCTGTAGTTTCGACACCACTTTTTTATTGGCCAAACCTGCATATACCATCACAGCAATATCTAAGGTCGCATCATCAGTGATTCTTCTTCCATTGTGCATGTTGGGTTGTATGCCCAACTTTTCACACAATTCATTGGCTTGTTTCCCACCTCCATGGATGAGAATCTTATGTCCAACCAAGGCATGAAAAGAAGACAAAGCAGATGCCATCAGCTTTTCATCTGACAACAATCCACCACCAATTTTAACAATATGAAGTTTATCCATTGGTTAAAAATTCTTGTAATACTGCTTGTGCTGCAAAGGTTCTGTTGTTGGCTTGATCGATAACAAGTGATTTTGCATGATCCAACACATCATCTGATGCAACCACATTTCTTCTGATGGGTAGACAATGCATAAAAAAGGCATCATTGGTTTGTTTCATCTTTTCACGTGTCATCATCCATTTGTTGTCTGTTCGTAATATGGCACCATAGTCAGTGTATGAACACCAGTTTTTGACATACACAACATCTGCGCCCTCAAGTGCCTTTTCCTGGTTATATTCCACCTTTTGATTACCCACAATGGCAGGGTTGAGGTCATAACCCTGCGGATGAGTGATGACAAAATCTGCTTTTGTATGATTCATCAAGCCTATAAACGAGTTGGCAACAGCATGAGGAAGTGCCTTGGGATGTGGTGCCCAACTCAACACAATTTTTGGCTGTTTGATAGTCACTTGCTCTTCGATTGTCAGGCCATCGGCCAATGCTTGCAGTGGATGTGCTGTAGCACTTTCCATATTGATGATGGGAACAGAGGCAAATGCTGCAAATTTTCGAAGCACCACTTCCTCTTCGTCACGTTTTTGATCTGTCAGGGATGCAAAAGCACGAATGGCAATAAAATCACAGTATTGCGATACGACTTGTGCTGCCTCATTCACATGCTCAGATCGAAGACCACTCATGATGGTTTCGTTTTCGTACTCTATCGCCCATGCTTCATTGCTAAAATTCATTACCATGATATCCAAACCTAGGTTTTTAGCAGCTTTTTGGGTGCTTAAACGTGTGCGTAAACTGGGATTAAAAAACAACAACCCAATCGTTTTTCGTTGACCCAAATGCACATGCCCAAAAGGGTCTTTTTTACAACTTTTTGCAAGTTGAATGGTTTTGATTGGGCTTGCCAAATCATTTAAAGTGATAAAATTCTTCATTGGTGACATATTTGTAAAGCCTTTATGAGTTGGTCCAAATGCTTCTTTTGTACATTGAGGGGTGGTAATATTCGAATCAGGTTTTTATTGCTGCTCCCTCCTGTAAAAATACGATGATTGAATATCAATTCTTTGCGCAATGCACCCACTTCTTTCTCAAATTCTAGTCCAAGCATCAGCCCCCTACCTTTAATTGTTTTAACAAAAGGAAGTGTTTTTGCTTTTTCGACAAAATATTCGCCCATTGCCTTGGCTTGATCGCATAGTTGTTCCTTTTCCAATACCTGCAAAACAGCGAGTGAAGCGCTACAAGCAAGGTGATTTCCCCCAAAAGTCGTTCCCAACATCCCATATTTGGATTTGATGATTGGGTTGACAAGAATACCTCCAACAGGAAAGCCATTTCCCATCCCCTTGGCAATACTGATGATGTGTGGTGTAATCATATATTTTTGAAAAGCAAAAAAATCACCACTTCGTCCAAAACCAGATTGGACTTCATCAGCGATGATGCACACATTGTGTTTGTTGCAAAGTACTTCTATTTGTTTGACAAAATCTGTTGTTGGCTCGTCCAAACCACCAACCCCTTGAATGGCTTCAAAAATAACAGCACATACATCTCCTTTTGCGAGTTCTTTTTCCAGTGCTTTACCATCATTGAAGGGGATAAAGGTAACCAGCTGTTGGGTGTTGAGAGGTGCTTGTATGTTTTTGTTGTCAGTGGCTGCCACAGCTGCACTGGTACGACCATGGAAGGCGTTTTGAAACGCAATGACCCTTGGCTTTCCTGTGTGAAAGGATGCCAATTTAAGGGCATTTTCATTTGCTTCAGCACCTGAGCTACACATAAACAGCTCATAACCAGCACATCCCGACTGTCGATTGATTTCGGATGATAGCTTCTCTTGTAATGGATTTTGAACAGCGTTGGAATAAAACCCAATTCTGTTCAGTTGCTTTTTCAGCATTCGCTTATAGGTTCTGTGACCATGTCCGATAGAGATCACTGCATGACCGCCATACAAGTCGAGATATTTGTTCCCTTTCTGATCATAGACATACACCCCACGTGCTTTAGCAGGCTCTACATCATACAAGGGATATACATCAAATAGTGGCATGATCTACTCTTTACTAATCACATTAATTTTATTAAAAGAAGCAATAATTCCTCTAATCAAAGAAGAACTCAGTCCCTGGTGTTCCATCTCATTTAACCCTTCGATCGTACATCCTTGAGGAGTTGTGACTTTATCGATTTCTTGTTCTGGATGTGAGTTTGTTTCGATGAGCAGCGAAGCAGCACCTAAAGCAGTATGCATCGACATTTTCATCGCTTCCTCTGCATCGAATCCAAGTTGTACGCCACCTTGCGTTGTGGCACGAATCAATCGCATCCAAAAGGCAATACCCGAGGCACAAATAACTGTTGCAGCACGCATATGTTTCTCGTCAATTATGATGCTAGTACCCAGGGCATTGTAAATCGCCTCTGCAATTGACAATCGATCTTTTCCCTTCTCATTGGCACATAAACAGGTCATCGATTTACCAACGGATATCGCTGTGTTTGGCATGCTTCGAATGATGTACTTGTCATTGCCAACAACTGCTTCCATCTTCTTGATTGAAAAACCAGTCACAGTTGAAATCAGTACATGTTTCTCTGTAAATAAATCTTTATTTTCATCAAGAACATTGTTGAGCTGAGAGGGTTGTACAGCAAAAATGATAACGTCAGAAGATGAAATCGCTTCTTTATTGTCAGTCGTAATGTGAGTGTTTTTATATTCGCTCCAATCTGCAATAGAAGAGGTGTTGCGTTTGGTCAGGTATAGTTGGGTAATGATGTTGTTGGTCAGTAGCCCTTTGGCTATGCTCAACCCCAAGTTTCCAGCGCCGATTATTGCTATTTTCATAAGTGATTTTATTAGTGAACGTTTGCTTTTAATTGTAACCCTGTTGTCTGTGGCCATGAAAACATCAAATTCATGTTTTCAACCGCTTGTCCTGATGATCCTTTGAGGAGATTGTCCAAGCAGCTGGTGATCAACAGCAAGTCATTGTGTTTGTGTAAATGAATCAGACAGTTGTTGGTGTTGACCACCATTTTTAGACTTAATTCTTTCTTACTGATATGTGTAAAGGGATGATTGGCATAATACGCCTCATATATTCGATAAGCATCATCAATATTTCCATCAAAAGTAGTGTATGCACTGGCAAAAATCCCTCTTGTAAAATTCCCACGAATGGGCAAAAAATTGATATTAGCAGCATCTGATTGAAGTGCCTTTAGGGTTTCGTTAATTTCTCCCAAGTGCTGATGCGTAAATGGTTTATACCATGACACATTGTTGTTTCGCCAACTAAAGTGGGAAGTGGCAGAGGGTTTTACACCTGCACCTGTGCTTCCAGTGATGGCATGGACTTGTACATCGTTTTGCAAAAGCCCTTCATTGGCAAGTGGTAGAAGCGCCAGTTGAATGGCTGTCGCAAAGCAACCAGGGTTCGCAACTGCTTGCGCTGACTTAATGGTTTTTTTTTGATATTCTGGTAGGCCATACACATAAGATTTTTCCAAATAATGTTGGTCTTTTTGCAAACGAAATTCATTGCTTAAATCAATGATTTTTGTATTGTCATTCATAGGGTTTTCTTGCAAAAAAGAGCCTGACAACCCATGACCCAAACAAAGAAACAACACATCCACATCTGGATTGATTTCGTTAGTAAACTGCAAATCTGTTTGTCCGATCAGGTCGTTATGTGTTTCTGTCAAATAAGTGCCAGGTCGAGTGGTGCTATACACAAAATCGATGCTGATCTCTGGATGGTTGATCAACAATCGAATCAATTCGCCACCTGTGTAGCCAGAACCTCCAATAACACCGACTGTTTTTTTAGCTTTTGTTGACATGCTTGTATATTTTAGTTGCGTTGGCTGTTACAGTGATAAACCCTTTGGCATTATCACTTGTCCAGTTGAGATTCATCTCCCCATAACTCCCAAAAGAGGAATCCATTAGGTCATGTGGCGATTCGATGCCATCAAGCGTAAATCGATAGGGGTGAAGTGTGACAAACACTGTTCCTGTCACCATCTGTTGTGAGCTTTCCATAAAGGCTTCAATATCCCTCAATACAGGGTCTAAATAATGCCCCTCATGCAGGTGCATGCCATAGAAGCTAGACAGTTGTTCTTTTTGTTGTTGCTGCCATTTGCTCAATGTGTGTTTTTCAAGCAAATGATGTGCCTTAATAATAATTAGTGGAGCAGCAGCTTCAAAACCAACACGCCCCTTGATCCCAATAATCGTATCGCCAACATGGATATCTCTTCCGATGGCATATGCAGATGCAATGGGCTCTAATTTTTGAATACATAAAACAGCATTCATTTCCTCGCCATCAATCCCCGACAATTGCCCTTTTGTAAACTGTAGGGCAATTGTTGTGGGTGTTTCGTTTTTCAACTGACTAGGATATGCCTCTTCAGGAAGTGGTTCTTTGGATGTGAGTGTTTCTTTCCCACCAACACTCGTCCCCCAAAGGCCTTTGTTGACAGAGTATTGCGCCTTGGTCCATTCCATTTCAACACCATGCGATTTGAGGAATTGAATTTCATCCTCTCTCGAAAGTTTTTGATCTCTGATTGGTGTAATGATCTCAATATCAGGAGCTAGAGTTTGAAAGATAAGATCAAAACGAACTTGATCATTACCAGCACCTGTACTCCCATGCGCAATATGAGTGGCGTTGATTGATTTGGCATAATTGACGATTTCAACTGCTTGCACAATCCTTTCAGCACTGACAGAAAGAGGGTAAGTGTTGTTTTTCAAAACGTTGCCATAGACCAAAAAACGTATGACTTTTTGATAAAATGTCTCCACAGCATCAATTGATTGATAAGATGTGGCACCCAATTCCATCGCTTTTTTCGATATAACATCGATTTCGTCAGCGTCAAAACCACCAGTGTTTACACTTACTGCATGTACTTCATATCCCTTTTGACTTAGGTGTTTTACACAGTAAGAGGTATCAAGACCTCCACTGTAGGCAAGGACTAATTTTTTCATGATTTTTTCTTCTTTAAAAACAACGATTGTTTGATTTTATTTAAGCGACTCATCACGGCATTATCATAGGTTTTTCACATTGTTATTTGCATCTGCTCTTGGGTCATAAAGCATGCCTGTACACAAGCACATTTTACGATCGGTTCTGGTGAGTACGTCATAATTTTTACAGTTCTGACAACCCTTCCAGAATTCAGGGTCATCTGTCAATTCAGAAAAAGTAACAGGCTTATAACCAAGCTCATAATTGATTTTCATTACAGGAAGACCAGTTGTGATACCAAACACTTTGGCATCAGGATATTTTTCTCTAGAGTAATCAAAAGTTTTTGTTTTTATGGCTTTTCCCAATCCCTTGCCTCTGTATTCTGGTGCTACAATCAACCCTGAGTGCGCAATATATTTATTATGTCCCCAAACCTCGATGTAGCAAAACCCTGCAAAAAAATCACCATCTAAAGCGATGACAGCATTTTTATTTTCAATTTTTTTGACAATATACGCAGGCGTACGACGAGCGATACCTGTTCCTCTAACCTGAGCTGAGGAAGCAATGAGCTCTGATATTTGTTTTGCATAATGAATATGCCTTTTGCCAGTAGTGACAATATCCATTTTATTGTGAATTTGTTTTGATAAAAATTTGATGTTGAAGACGAAGCTGGACGCACCATAGCTTCCAAAAGACTATTTACCCCCAAAGGGGCGACGCGGGCGGCGTGTGTTAAAGGGAATGTGTCTTTTTGAAATCATGGCACAAATATCACAAAAAATTAATTAATTGAAAAGGGTTTCCCAAAAATCAATTGATTATTTTTGTTATAGTACTAACAATGGTGTACCTTGAAACGTAGTTATTCATGTTTTTTCCATCAAGATTTACAAGTCTTAAAGCAACAGCTTCTACACTGGTCAAAGCGCTATGCAGCCACTGTGCTTCTGGACTCCAATGACTACCCATATACCAAAAATCAATACGATTTTATACTGGCAACAGACCCTTTATTTTATTTTCAGCAAAACAGCAATAATGCTTTTGAAGTCCTACAAAAACAGATTGATACAAAAAAAGATTGGCTATTTGGTTACTTGTCTTATGACTTAAAAAATGATTTAGAAGCGCTAGAATCCAAACACAAGGACTTCTTAGAATTCCCTGAACTCTATTTTTTTCAACCCAAACGATTGTGGATCATCAAAGGCAGTCAAATAGAAGCTCATTACGTTTCTTCTTGCGATCCCGAGGTCGACTGGCACTCAATCACGAATGGTAAGTTTGACCAAACAGCATCTGAAAATGAAATTGCGCCATTTCAGTCTCGTATTTCAAAAGAAGACTATATTTCTAAGGTGTTGAAGCTGCAACAACACATCGCAAGAGGAGATATCTATGAAGTCAATTTTTGTATGGAGTTATTTGCCGAAAACGCCAAAGTTGAGCCACATGAGTTGTTCCAACAGCTCAATAGCAATACCAAATCTCCTTTTGCGAGTTTTATCCACCTTGAAGATAAATACTTGCTCAGTAGTTCTCCTGAGCGTTTTCTAAAGCGAAAGGGGAATATGTTGATATCCCAACCCATCAAAGGGACGGTAAGACGTCATGCAGACAAAATAAAGGATGCTACGGAAGCCATGTATTTGCAAGAAAATCAAAAGGAGAGAGCAGAAAACACGATGATTGTTGATTTGGTACGCAACGATATGTCAAGAATTGCAAAAAAGGGCAGTGTTGAAGTAAAGGAACTTTGCAAAGTGTATCCTTTTAGATATGTGCATCACATGATATCAACAGTTGAGGCAGAATTATCATCAGGAACAAAGGTAACAGAAGCAATTGCAGCGTGTTTTCCGATGGGTAGTATGACAGGTGCACCAAAATTACGCGCAATGCAGCTTATAGAGAAGTATGAAGTGAGCAAAAGAGGGCTGTATAGTGGGGCAGTTGGTTATATTGACCCCAAGGGTGATTTTGATTTCAACGTGGTGATCCGTTCGATTTTGTATCGATCAGATAATCACTATTTATCGATGCAAGTTGGAAGTGCGCTCACAGCACTATCAGAACCTGAAAGGGAGTATGACGAATGCTTATTAAAAGCAAAAGGAGTGATGGAAACCATTTCGCAACAAATCCCTATTAATTTGTAGTTTGCACCTATGAAGTCAAGGTTCAAAATTCATCTCACATCAAATTTTCCAATGTTGCATTCAAAGCGACTGTTGGTAGCGGTGAGTGGGGGAGTTGATAGCATGGTGTTGCTGGATTTATTACGTGATTTATCTTATATTATAGGGGTTGCGCATTGTAATTTTCAGCTTCGAGGAGAGGAAAGTGACCTCGATCAGCAATTGGTAAAAAAGTACTGCAACACCCACAATATTCCCTTTTACAAAAAGAATTTTGACACTGATTTGCCTAAACATTCCACCCAAATGGCAGCGAGAACACTACGCTACGAATGGTTTGAGGAACTTTTACAAAAAAAACATTATGATTGGGTGTTGACTGCTCATCATGCAGATGATAATATCGAAACGCTATTCATAAACATTACTCGTGGTACTGGTATCGAGGGCTTGACAGCTATTCCTAAGCAAAATGGAAAGATTCTTCGACCTCTTCTTAAATATTATAAGTCTGAAATTGTAGACTATGCCAAAACACTTGGCATTGAATGGAGAGAAGATCGCTCAAATCAAAGCGATGACTACACGCGCAATATCATTCGCCATCACCTGATACCACAGTTGACCAAACTGCACCCAAAGGCTTTGGAAAACACCTCCAAAACCATAGATTTAACCAAAGAGGCTTTTTCAGTTATTCATCAGCAAACAGAGGAGTTTCGCAACGAGTTATTTCAAATCAGAAAGGATGTCACTCATATTCCCATCAAATCATTAAAAACTCTTCAGCCATTGTCGTTTTGGATTCATCAGTTGTTTTCGATTTATGGGTTTGACCGAGGAGAAGTGATAAAATTACTCGACGTACAAAAAGGGAAATTCATCTTTTCAAAGCACTACACCCTCGAAGTTGGGCGAGGGGATTTACTTCTGTACAAAACTGTCAATCGCAATATGAATGATGAATTTGAGGTGTTTGAAGATGGATTAAACGACCCTGTTAAAATCAGATTTTCGAACGAACAGGTAAATGGTGAAAATCACCTATCCCTCGATGCATCAACCATTTCATTTCCATTGAAGTTACGCAAATGGAAAAAAGGGGATCGCTTCTTTCCAACAGGGATGACAGGTTCAAAAAAAGTAGCCAAATTCTTTAAAGATGAAAACTACACTTCCAATGAAAAAGCGGCACAATGGTTGCTTTGCTCTGGCAATGATATCGTGTGGATTGTTGGTAAGCGATTAGATCGTAGATTTGTACCATCCAAAACAACAGAAAAAGTTATACATATTAACCTACAATGAAAAAATACATCCTACTTCTGCAACTGTTATTCACTGCTGCTGTGTTTGCACAAAACCCAGTACGATGGACCACCCAAGCCATACAAACCGACACCCTCAAATTTGATCTTATTATCACTGCCGAGATCGAAGAAAAATGGCATTTGTACGCCACTGAAATGCCAGAAGATGGCCCACTGCCAACAGATTTTATTTTTAATGATGTTGCGCTGACAAGCCCTTTGACACATTCAGAATTGATCACTGGATTTGATCCCATCTTTGAAATGGAACTATCTTATTTTGATTATGAGGCTGTGTTTTATCAGCCGATAAGCGTCCCAGATCAATCAGTGACAGAAGTGTTGGTTGACCTAATCTATCAGGCATGCGATGATAAGCTCTGTATTTTTAGAGACGAACAACTCGTTGTATCACTTTCTGGGGACTCGCAACAGCAACAATCGGAAGACCTGACGGCCTTGACACCAGCGTCGGAAAAAAAGCTTAAAATTCAATTAAAAAACACTGACTTGCTCGCTGCAAGTACTGCGCAAGACACTGGTTCTTCTACCATTTGGAACTTATTTCTACTCGGCTTTGTGGGGGGTTTGATTGCACTGCTTACGCCATGTGTATTTCCAATGATCCCACTCACTGTTTCCTTCTTTACCAAGCAGAGTAACACCAAAAGACAAGGGTTGACCAATGCACTTTTATATGCCTTTTTTATTGTGTTGATTTATGCCTTGATGAGTCTTCCATTTCACTTTCTCGACTCGATCAACCCTGAAATACTCAACACAATTTCAACCAACATTTGGCTAAATATCTTTTTCTTTTTGATTTTTGTGGTTTTTGCCTTTTCCTTTTTTGGGTATTACGAGCTCACACTGCCTTCGTCATGGGTAAATCGATTGGATTTTGCATCTACAAAATCTGGAGGATTCATAGGTATCTTCCTCATGGCACTTACCCTCGCCATTGTCTCTTTTTCATGTACAGGTCCTATCCTTGGTTCTCTGTTGGCAGGTACTTTATCGAGCAACGGAGGGGCAACTCAGCTCACAGCAGGGATGAGTGGTTTTGGATTGGCACTTGCCTTGCCTTTTGGCTTGTTTGCACTGTTTCCAAACCTCTTACATTCACTGCCCAAATCAAGTGGTTGGATGAACACCCTCAAAGTCGTTCTAGGGTTTATCGAATTGGCATTGGCCATTAAATTCCTATCCAACGCAGACCTTGTGGGGCACTGGGGTATCATCAAACGTGAGATATTTATTGGCCTTTGGATTTTGATATTTGTCTTGATGATTGCCTATTTGTTTGGGTTTATTCGCTTTCCCCATCACCCAAAAAAGACTAAGGTTGGTAGTGGCAAAGTTCTAATTGCTGTCATAACCCTTGCATTTGTTTCCTATCTATTTCCAGGGATACTCCCAACAACGTCTTCCAATTCACTACAACTGTTGGCTGGTTTTCCACCACCTACATTTTACAGTATTTATCCAACAGAAACTGATTGCCCACTCAATTTGGATTGTTACAAAGACTTTGATGAAGGTTTTAACGTTGCTCAAGCAACAAACAAGCCGATATTACTGGATTTTACAGGCTGGGCATGTGTCAACTGTCGAAAGGTAGAAGAAAATGTCTGGAGTGATCCAGAGATTTACAGACTCATCAATGAAGAATTGGTATTGATTTCTCTCTATGTGGATGATCGAGAAATGTTGGCAGATGAGGATCAATTTACACTTGAATACACCTCGGGACGCATTCGAAATATCGAGACAGTTGGACAGAAGTGGGCTGCTTTTCAAGCAATTAATTTCAATTCTGTTGCCCAACCGCATTATATATTGATGATTCCAGATGGAACCATTTTAGCACCCCCACAGCAATACACTGACATTTCAACCTATTTACGCTGGTTGAAGAATGGCTTGGCTAATGTTCCACGTCAAGATTTTGAGTTTAATCTTGAATAAGAACCTGCGTAATAGATAAGGGGATTGCCATCAAAAGATTGTCCCTCAATCACTTTTGCAATATAAATCCAATGATCACCACCATCACGCGTTTGCTTTAGTTGTGCAATCAAAACCCCCATATTTTCATCAAACACTGGATAGTCATAATCAGGCAACAATTGAAGCCCTGAAAAACGCTCATTGTTGGTCAACGAGGGGTTTGCAAATCGATTTGAAATCTCTTGTTGCTCATCTGATAAGATATTGATTGCGAGAGACTTTTCAGCTGTTAGGGGTGGGTTGAACCTTGCCTTTTTATCAATACAAAACAGTATAAGAGGTGGGTCTAGAGAAACAGAAGTAAACGAATTGACTGTAATCCCATGTAATTCCCCATTGGCGGTGGTTGTCAGGACTGTTACGCCAGTCGCAAATTGCCCACAGATTTTTCTAAAATTAGTTGGATTCATATTGCAAAGAAAATAATAGAAATGGAGAATGTACTAAGTTGTTCTAACTGACATATTCCTTAATTAAAGTTGAATTACAAGGTCTTTATCGAGCAACCAATCGCCTTTGTCTTTGTTGTGGTTGGAGATTCTCCAGCCAATAGGGCATCAACTGCTTGTTCGACATAGCGTTTCTTTACCTTTATGGGGTTACGTGAGCTATCGTCAATAGCTCCGATATAGCGTACTATATTGTCTGTCCCATCTTTTTGCAATACAAAAACATGAGGTGTTTTTGTAGCACCATATTGAGGATAAATCTGCTGTCCTACATCTTGTATATAAGGAAAAGTAAAGCCTTTTTCTTCTGCACGCACTTTCATGTCTGAAAGTTCATCGCCATCGATGGCTGCAGGGTCATTGGGGTTTATCGCAATGACAGGGTATCCCTCTTCGCTATACTTGTTGTCCAACGCAATAATTCGATCTTCATAGGCAACTGAATAAGGACAGGTATTGCAAGTGAAAATGACAATAAATCCTTTTGCATCTGCAAAGTCAGAAAGCGATACCATTTTGCCATCGACATTTGGTAAAGAGAAATCCGTGGCAACATCGCCAATTTGATATCCATCGCCTGGGACTGAATTGTTAGGTATGGATAGAAATAAAAAATTGAGAGTTAAAAAAATGATTTTCATAATGTAAATAATTAAAAGTAAGAATTGACTTCTGCAAACAATTCTTCCTTGGTGAATGACTGTTCGTAAAATCCGCGACGATTGTTGTTGTAAATCAATGTTGCGGGCAAAGCACCACTCCATTTGATGCTGATTTGGTTGATCCAAAAGTTTTCATCTGCATCGTCTAGATGCACCACCTTTGATTTGAGCTTGTGTTTCTCAATAAAGGGCAATAGTCTTTTTTGTTTGTGCTTTGGGAAGTCGAGGCTCACAAGCAACACCTCAACATCATCTCGTTGATTGAGTTTTTCAAAATACGGCAGCTCTTTGATGCAAGGCGCACACCACGTTGCCCAAAAATTAATAACTTGAACTCTTTCGCTTTCTTGAAACAGTAAAGGCTTTAGCTGTTCGTAATTAAGAGAAGCAACATCTTTTGGTTGAGCAAACGAGTACCATGTAACCAAAATCAGAAATAAAATACGATTTGGATTCATAACCTAAATGTACAGAAGTTTATTTAATTGGTAATCCTGATTATTAAACTTTTACGCTTTTGAAAGAATATATTTTCAACAAAAACTATTTTTATATTGTTAATTTCTTTCATTGTTCTAAATCCTATATTTTAAGATGAAGTTTTAAATTAGCAACGATGCCACAAACCACCCAATATACAGAAGACAACATCCGATCTCTTGATTGGAAAGAGCACATTCGCATGCGACCTGGTATGTATATTGGCAAGCTCGGCGATGGGTCATCTGCCGATGATGGGATTTATATTTTACTGAAAGAGGTGCTAGACAACAGTATTGATGAGTTTGTCATGGGTGCTGGAAAAACCATTGAAATCGCTGTGAAAGAGGGTCAAGTCACTGTGCGTGACTATGGACGTGGAATCCCTTTGGGAAAGGTAGTTGATGTCGTGTCGCGTATGAACACTGGCGGTAAGTATGATACTCGCGCTTTTAAAAAATCAGTTGGTTTGAATGGGGTTGGTACAAAAGCAGTCAATGCCCTTTCGACTTATTTTAAGGTCGAATCCATTCGTGATGATCAATCAAAAGTTGCTGTCTTTGAGCGAGGAGAGCTCACAGAAGACCCTGCACAAGAACCGAGCAGCAAACGCAAAGGTACATCTGTGTCCTTTGTGCCAGACGAAAGCATTTTTAAACACTTTAGATATCGTCATGAGTACATCGTTCGAATGCTCAAAAACTATGTGTATCTCAATCCAGGACTTACGATTGTCTTTAACGGCGAGAAATACAAGTCCGAGAATGGATTAAAAGATTTGCTTGAAGACAACAACAATGCTGAGGATATGCTTTATCCCATAATCCATTTGCGTGGCAATGATATTGAGGTAGCTATCACACACAGTAAAACACAATACAGCGAAGAATATCACTCCTTTGTCAATGGGCAACACACAACACAAGGTGGTACCCATCAATCTGCTTTTAGAGAAGCCATCGTAAAGACTGTTCGAGAACACTATGGCAAAAGTTTTGACGCATCTGATATTCGAAAATCTATCATATCAGCCATTAGTATAAAGGTAATGGAACCAGTGTTTGAGTCGCAAACAAAAACCAAGCTGGGGTCAACAGAAATGGGTGGTGATCTGCCAACTGTTCGCACATATATCAATGATTTTATTGGAACAAAACTCGACAATTATCTTCATAAAAATCCCACAACAACCGAGCAACTTCAACGTAAAATTTTACAAGCTGAAAAAGAGAGAAAAGAACTCTCAGGTATAAGAAAATTAGCACGTGAACGGGCCAAAAAAGCGAGCTTACACAACAAAAAATTACGTGATTGCCGCATTCATTTGGGTGATATGAAAAAAGAAAGAAGATTGGAGTCAACTCTTTTTATTACAGAGGGAGACTCTGCAAGTGGATCGATCACAAAATCGAGAGATGTCAACACCCAAGCAGTGTTTAGTTTGCGAGGTAAACCCTTGAATTCTTATGGAATGAGCAAAAAAATTGTTTATGAAAATGAAGAGTTCAACTTGCTGCAAGCAGCACTAAATATTGAAGAGAGTTTGGAGGATTTGCGCTACAACAATATTGTCATCGCAACAGATGCTGACGTAGATGGTATGCACATTCGTTTGTTGCTCATCACATTCTTTTTACAGTTCTTCCCAGAACTGATTAAAGAAGGACATCTATATATTTTACAAACCCCACTTTTTAGGGTGAGGAACAAAAAAGAAACGATTTATTGCTACTCAGAGCAGGAGCGAATCGATGCTATCAATAAGCTAGGACAGAAGCCTGAAATCACAAGGTTTAAGGGATTGGGAGAGATTTCACCTGACGAGTTCAAACACTTTATTGGGGAAAATATTCGTTTGGACCCCATCATGCTAGACCGAGCTGTTGGTATTGATGAATTGTTGTCATTCTATATGGGCAAAAACACCCCCAAACGTCAAGAGTTTATTATTCATAATCTAAAAGTCGAACTAGATCAGTTAGAGAAGTAGTATGGACGAGCACTTGGACGAACATTTCGACGAATCGCAGGATACCCTTGTCAAGGTGACAGGGATGTATAAGGATTGGTTTTTGGACTATGCCTCATACGTGATTTTGGAGCGTGCTGTCCCTGCCATTGCCGATGGATTAAAACCAGTACAAAGACGTATCCTTCACTCGATGCGTGAGTTAGATGATGGTCGATACAACAAAGTAGCAAATATCGTAGGACATACCATGCAATATCACCCACATGGTGATGCAAGTATTTCTGATGCTATGGTGCAAATCGGTCAAAAAGACTTGCTTATCGACACCCAAGGAAATTGGGGAAATATATTCACTGGTGATAGTGCTGCTGCTTCGCGTTACATCGAGGCTCGTCTTTCAAGGTTTGCACTTGAAGTTGTCTATAGCCCCAAAGTAACTCAGTGGCAACTATCGTATGATGGGAGAAAAAAAGAACCGATTCACCTGCCAGTAAAATTTCCACTGTTACTTGCACAGGGTGGCGAGGGGATTGCTGTTGGGTTGTCAACGAAGATCTTACCACATAATTTTATTGAATTGATTAATGCATCGATCAAGCACCTCAAGGGAAGGCGATTTGAGTTAT
>CACOXF010000010.1 GCA_902631125.1 uncultured Bacteroidota bacterium | reverse complement strand
ATTGAAATCAATACAGAGCACATCTTGTTTGTAGCTGGTGGTGCTTTTGATGGCATCGAAAAACATATTTCCAAAAGGCTCAACATGCAGTCTGTTGGCTACAGTGCCGCCAAAGAAGGGGATCATTATGATGCATCAAACAATTTACTCTCCTATCTTGTCCCCTCAGATTTAAAGGCATTTGGATTGATCCCTGAAATTATTGGACGTCTGCCAGTGTTAACGCACATGGATTCTCTTGACGAAAAAACTTTACGAGCGATTTTGACAGAGCCCAAAAATGCAATTATCAAACAGTATGTAGCCCTTTTTTCTTTAGATGAAATTGATTTTAGTATTTCAGATTTAGCACTCGACTTTATTGTTGAAAAAGCAGTGGAGTATAAATTGGGCGCACGTGGGTTGCGCTCTCTTTGTGAGGCTGTACTCACAAATGCGATGTTTGAACTTCCAGGGTCTGGTAAGAAAGAATTTCGAGTGTCCAAAACCTATGCAGTCAATAAGCTCAACATGTCAAAACTGCAAGCAATGAAAGCGGTTTCTTAACGATTCATTTTAAGTAAAACATCAATAAACTCTCGATTGTTGGACAGGCGTGGGATTTTATTTTGCCCACCGAGCTTGTTTCTTTCCTTTAGCCAGTCATGAAATAGATTGGCTCTGCCCAGATGAATTTCAAGAGGATCAAGGGTCATGTTTTTGTAACGCTTGGCTTCATAGTCAGAATTCAACTCTTGCAATCGAATGTCAAGATCACACATGAATCTATCAATATTTTTAGGTGGTGATTTGAATTCCACGATCCACTCGTGTTTTCCTTTGCTCTTTCCATCCATAAATACAGGTCCTGCAGTAAAGTCAATCACTGCTGTTTGATGCGCTTTGCACACATCAGCCAAAGCAGTTTCAGCATTTTCAATGACCAGTTCTTCTCCAAAAACATTTATGTGGTGCTTGGTTCGTCCTGTAATTCTAAATCGATAAGGACTTATTGAGGTAAAACGAATGGTATCTCCAATTTGATAGCGCCACAATCCTGCATTGGTACTGATCACCACTGCGTAGTTTTTATCCTTTTCGACTTCAGCCAAACGAACGACCTTTTGATTTGGCAAACCATAGGAGTCCATGGATATAAATTCATAAAAAATACCATAGTCAAGCATTAACAATAGCTCATCAGAATTGTTTTGATCTTGAATGCCAAAGAACCCCTCAGATGCATTGTAGATTTCATAGTATTTGAAATCATTGGTTGGAAAAATAGATTCATATTCGTTTCGATAGGGATTAAAACTCACACCTCCGTGGAAATACACTTCAGCGTTGGGCCATAATTCCAAAAGGTTTTGTTTTCTTGTTTGTTCTTGAATTTTTTTCAAAAGGACAAGCATCCATGATGGAACTCCTGCAAGTGAAGTGACATCCTCATTAATACAAGCATTGATGATGGCTTTCATTTTGCTTTCCCATTCATCCATCATTGAGACCTTGTGGCTGGGAGTGCTCACAATTTCTGCCCAAAGGGGTAAATTCTCGATAATAATTGCAGATAAGTCCCCAAAGTAGGTGTTATTTTTTTCATAAAGAGACTTACTTCCACCAAGTCGTAATGCTTTTCCTTGAAAGAGTTGGGAGTTGGAGTTGTTGTTGAAATACAAACTCAACATATCTTTTCCAGCCTTAAAATGACATTCGTTTAGGGCTTCATTGGAAACAGGGATAAACTTGCTTTTCGCATTGGTCGTACCACTCGATTTGGCAAACCATTTGATCAATGTTGGCCAAAATAGATTTTGCTCCCCTTTTCGCGTTCGACTTATGAGTTCTGCCAAATCCTCATAAGTTGATATGGGCACTTGATCTGCAAATCGCTCATAGGATTTTATTGATGAAAACCCATATTCTTTTCCAAACCAAGTGTTTTTTGCCTGATCGACAAGCTTGGTTAATAATTCGCTTTGAACTTCGTTGGGGTACTTGAGAAACAACTCAATTTGATGCACTCTCTTTTTGAGAAACCACGACAATACCGAATGAAGCAAAGGGATGGGCATAAATAGAGTATATTTATAACAAAAATAACGAAAAAAGGATGATGTTAGAAGGTCCTTTGCGAAAGATGAGAACACAAATCAATGATCCAATTGATTACTACATTACTTTCCCGTCAGTTTTTGTTCGTGTCAATGATCTCATCGGAAAATCACTTTCCTTTACCCATACAGGATTTTCTTGTATGAGTTGTGGGATCGATCAACCCATTTTCAGACAAGGTTTTTGCAAGTCCTGTTTTTTTGAAATACCTAGTGCTGGTGATTGGATCATGCGTCCAGAACTCAGTCAGGCGCACCTGGATATTGAGGATCGTGATTTGGACTATGAAAAAAAAGTACAATTACAACCACACATTGTATATCTGGCTATATCAAGTGGTTTAAAAGTTGGGGTTACGCGAAAAACACAAGTGCCCACTCGTTGGATTGATCAGGGTGCTCATCAAACGATTCCGATTTTGGAAGTGCCAAATCGTTACTTGGCTGGGATTACAGAAGTTGCCCTCAAGTCTCATTACAATGATAAAACCAATTGGCGCCAGATGTTGACACAAAAACCAGAACCCCTTGACCTTGAAGCGGAAAGAAAACGGGCCTTGTCATTCCTTCCAAACGAAGTCAAGGCTTATGCCAATAGTGCATTACAAGAGAAAACAATATCGCTGCATTTCCCACTACAAACGCCACCAACCACAGTAAAAAGCATAAACCTTACTAAACTGAAACAATTTTCAGCTACTTTGGAGGGAGTTAAAGGTCAATATCTAATTTTTTCAGACCAACAAGTGATAAATGTACGTGGGCATGAGGGTGTTTGTGTATCGCTGACAGTGACTTAGTCCAAGGCTTTGTAGGTATAGTTTTGAAAGGGGGAAGCAATGTTATCTCCGCCAGGCATTTGCTGGGTAAGTGTAATGCCAATTGCATTTTTCTCTGCATCAATAAAAAAATAAGTGCTAAAATAGCCACTCCATTGTAGTTGCCCAACCCCACCTGGACGTTTCATTTTATCGGGATACAAAATAACAGAAAACCCAAACCCAAAGCCAGCCCCTGGCTCATTGTATAGATTTTGTGTGTGATTGGCTCTTATATTTTTGACAGTCTCAGCTTTGAGAATCTGTGTTCCCTTCCAAGATCCATTGTGGAGAATCATCAGGCAAAATTTGGCATAATCACCAGCTGTAGAAAAGAGACCATGCGTGCCTCCAAAAACAGTATTCCCAGACGTTGGAACTTGAATTTTGTGACGCATGATTTTATTGTTTTCATCGCGACTGTGAAGCTTCATCACCCTTTGCGATTGCAGCGCATTCAGGTTATAGCCAGTGTCATGCATTTCGAGAGGATCAAAGATATTTTTTGACAGGTAATTGGGAATAGATTCTTTGGTTACTCTTTCGAGGATGAGTGCCAACACATCTGCGCCAGCACTGTAGTACCACTCTGCCCCTGGCTGAGCCACGAGTGGAAAGGATAGTAAAATCAACACCCTGTCTTCAACTGTATTGTGAAGGCGATAGTTTAAGGTTTCGTCGTACAGCGCTTCGAACAGTTGTTGATCAAGCTTCGTATCCCCCAAGCCATGAGACAATCCTGAGGTATGGGTAAGCAAGTCGCGTATTGTAATGGATCGATTGATTTTTTGTTTTGGACTGTCCAATCCAAGATTTGGGTCAACAGCTACACGCAAGTATTTTGCCTCGGGGATATACATTTCGATAGGGTCATTTAGGTTGACAACACCACGCTCAATGAGCTGCATGATGGCAACACTCATGATAGGTTTGGTCATCGATTGGATATAGAAGATGCTGTTGGGCTCTAATGCTTTTTCAGTAGAAACATCTTGATATCCCTGTGTTTGGTGCCAAACTACACGATCATTGACAATGAGGAGAGACTCAACTCCAGCAAGTGTTTTATTTGAAATAGAATTTTGGTAATGAGCATATAGGGAGTCTAATACTCCTTGATTCAGGCCTTGGCTGTGGCCAACCACTGTGATGGTGAGCCATAGGACAGTTTGAATTAAGATTGATCGCGATTTATATTTGGATTTCTTCATTGATGTCTAGTTTAAAATAGGAACGTATCCAATTTACACTCATATAGAGCAGCGGGGTATCGATCAATGCAACTAGAATTTTAAACACTACACCAGAAATTAGTAGGCCTAAAAAAGTGTTCCAGGGCAACACGCCAAAAACACACAACAGTCCAACAACTGTAAATGTATCGATAAATTGAGAGGCAAAAGTGGAGAAATTATTTCGGAGCCATAAGTGTTTCCCTTCGGTCAAATTTTTCCAAAAATGATAGATACGGATATCGATAAACTGCGCAAAAAGATAAGCCATCATCGAAGCCAATACAGCAATGGGTGACAGCGCAAACACTTTTGCAAATGTTGCATCATCTATGGGTGAATTTGGGAGCGCAGGTACCACTCCAGCAACCAATAGGATTCCCATCGAAAAAAACGAAGCAAAGATACCAGCAATCACAACTCTGTTTGCAGCGCGTCTGCCAAAAATTTCAGATATCAAATCAGTAACCAAAAAGGTAATTGGGTAGGGGAGAATGCCAACAGAAAGCTCAAACAATGAGTTGCCAAGGATTACCCAATCAAAAGGGTACCAATAGAAAAACTTTTGAAAAATCAGGTTTGAAACCACCAACGAAGTGATGAACAACGCAGCTAGATACAGGTAAAGTTTATGTGCAGCAGCATGCCTTGATTTATCCATTAGCGAATGTTGAGTTCAAAAGGAATCCGCGCTTGGATGTGATCCATATGTGTTGTTTGTTTTGAAAATAATGATTGATAATACTGAAGGGATTTTCCAATTGCAGTTTGTACAAAAGGGCTTGGCTGAAGAGATTCGAGAAAGGATTCAAAATCGTCACTGAATTTGGGGTAATTGGTTGTTTTGTACGCATCTGTTTCAGCCAACTTAGCGGCATATGCAACAGCATCTTCAAGACCCCCTAACGAGTCAACCAAGCCAATGTCGTGAGCGTCTGTACCACTCCAAACGCGACCTTGTGCAATTTTGTCGACGTCTGCTACGCTCATTTCCCTTCCCTCCGAAACACGTTCCAAAAAGGTGGAATACACACGCTTGATTTGTTGTTTGATTTCTTTTGTTGCTGAAGGCGTAAGAGACTTCATTGGGCTGTAGAGCAATGCATTTGGGTGGGTCGTAACTTGTGATGCACTTATACCCCAGTCTTCAGCCAAATTCTCAACCAAAGGGAGTACACCAAATACCCCGATCGATCCTGTGATTGTTGTGGGTTCAGCAAAGATATAGTCGGCGCCAGCAGCAATGTAATATCCACCAGACGCAGCAACATCACCCATCGAAATAACAACAGGCTTTTCTTGTTGAAAATTCTCAATTTCTTGATAGATCAGTTCTGATGCAAGAGAGCTTCCACCTGGGGAATTGATGCGAATGACGACAGCTTTGGTGCGATCATGATTCTTTATTTTTTTTAAAGTCCTAATCAATAACTCTTGCCCAATTTGAAACTCACCACCTTCTCCATAAATGATTTCACCTTGTGCATAAACAATTGCAATGCGATCTTTCCCTTCACCAAATTGGGTGCTAACAGTTTGTTGATAGTCTTCGATGTCTATCCTATGGAGTTTATCATCCTCTTCGAGTTCCATTTTCGATCTTAGTAATTCTGTGTATTCGTTGCGTAGTATTGCATTGTCAACCACGCCGAGTTCCACTGCATTTGCAGATACTAAGGCATCTAAGCTTGAAGCGATTTCGTTGATTTTTTGGGGTGTCAGTGTTGTGCGTTCTTCAATTTTAACAACCATTTCAGACCAGAAACTATCCAAAAGAGATTTGATTTGTTCTCGATTTTCTTCACTCATTTCGTCTTGTAAAAAAGGCTCAACAGCACTCTTGTAAGCACCACTTCGTATCACCTGCATTTCAATGCCAGTGATGTTTTGAAACTTTTTGAGATAAAGAACTTCAGATGCAAGTCCTGCGAGCTCAACACCCCCTTCAGGATGTACAAAAACAGAATCTGCGACGGAAGCCAAATAATAATCCTTTTGGGTAAAATAGTCATGATAAGCATAAATAAATTTGCCAGACTTTTTAAAGTATGTTAGTGCATCGCGTATGGCTTGTGTTTGTGACATGCCAGATTGTAAAAAAGTATGCTCAATACTAATCCCTTCAATGCGATCATCGTCCTTTGCTGATCGAATGGACGCCAAAATTTTATCTAAACCAACTGCTTCTGCGTCTAGATTAAAAGCTGCTTCAAATTCAAATTGTTTTGGGCTGCGATCAGTCATTGGTTTTTGTAGGCTGATGGTTAAAAGAGAATTTTCTCTCACACTGACTTCCTCAGCTGTGTCAATTGAAGATGCGATACCAGCTAAGAGAATAAATAAAAAGACAAATGAAAGGACAATCGCAATGAATGTGCCTAGTACAGAGGCGAGTAGATTTTTTAAAAACTTCATATGATACTTTATTTGTACAAATATAAGATGATTATGTTTTCTTTTACGACTTTTGTGTTGTGGAAATGCAGAAGATATATATCGCATTGGGAAGCAACATGGGCGATCGCCTTGCCAATCTACAACAAGCTGTTGATAGGATTGATGAGGAGATAGGTAGGGTTCTTCAGTGCGCTTCAGTTTATGAAGTGCCTGCTGTGGGCTTTTCGGGAGCTGATTTTTTAAATACTTGCTTGGTAGCATTGTCATCTAAAACACCCAATTTGATTTTGGAAAATCTTCAAGCGATCGAAAGGGCACTGGGTCGCGAGCAGGCTTCAGATGGCTTGTACCACGATCGACCAATTGATCTCGACTTGATAATGGTTGATGACCAGGCCATAAACACAAGCACACTGACTGTACCACACTCTCGATTACATGAGCGAAGATTTGTACTGCAGCCTCTTTCTGAGATTGCACCCGAAAAAGGAGTGCCAAATCACAATCAAACCATTGTGCAGTTGTTTAAGAATTGTGATGATCCTACCGAGCTATATCTTTTGGGTGATGCGATAGAGCGACCAGCCATTCATTTTTTACGTCAATTTAATCGCATTTGTGTGGAGGGAACCATTGGTTGTGGAAAAACAAGCTTGGCAAAGCGGATTGCCGAGGATATTGACGCAAAACTCTTTTTAGAGCGATTTGCCGAAAACCCCTTTTTACCCAAATTTTATGACAATGCCGAGCGTTATGCATTTCCCTTAGAAATGTCATTTTTAGCCGATCGATTTAAACAGCAACACGAACTTTCAGAGCAGCCCAATTTATTTGATCAAGGGGTTGTGTTGGATTATGAAGTACACAAGTCTCTGATTTTTGCTCAGTTTACGTTACAACCTGATGAGTATTCACTATATCGAAAAATATTTTACAATATGATGCGCGACATACAACAACCAGATTTGTATATCCTGCTCAAACAAACAACCCCTAGATTATTGTCAAACATTAAAAATAGAGGGCGTAGCTATGAGCGTTTCATTGATGCTGATTATTTGGACAAAGTTCGTCAGGGATATCAAGACTTTAAGCGTTCGCATCCAGATTGGAACATCTTAGAAATTGATTTGAGTGAACTCGATTTTGTGTCTAATGATAGGGATTATCATTTGATTATTGATCGACTTAAGACTGTTTTGACAGCGATTTAAACAACTCCCACACAACCAGTCCAACACTCACTGAAACATTGAGCGAATGCTTGGTTCCCTCTTGTGGGATTTCTAGTACTTCATTGGCTGTGCTGACAATTTCTTGCGAAACCCCCTTTACCTCATGTCCAAATACCAAAGCATAGGTGGTGTTGGGATGAGGTGTAAAGTCCGACAAACTTGTGGAGCCTTCTGCTTGCTCGATTGCCAAAACAACAACCCCTTTCGTTTTGAGCTGATCAACAGCATCAGAGGTGTTTTTGCAGTATTGCCATTGCACACTTTCAGTAGCACCCAAAGCAGTTTTACGAATGTCTTTGTGAGGAGGGGTAGCTGTGATTCCACAGAGGATGATTTCTTGTACGCGAAAAGCGTCAGCAGTGCGAAAAATCGAACCTACATTATGGGTGCTCCTCAAATTGTCTAGCACCAAAATTATAGTTGTTTTGGTGGCTTTTTTAAATTCATCTATATCCAATCGATTGAGTTCTGCATTTTTGAGTTTTCGCATGATTCAAAAATACAATTTGATTGGCAAACCATTTTCCAAAGCAAATAAGTATTTTAGCAAGACAACTCAGAATATTTGATAGCAAAACCATCATCTAAGGAAACACCATTGATGAAGCAGTACAATAAGATTAAGGGGAAATACCCAGATGCTCTATTGTTGTTTCGGGTAGGGGATTTTTACGAGACTTTTGGGGATGATGCTGTTCGCACTGCGGATATTTTGGGCATCGTGCTCACCAAACGAGGGGCTGGTAGTGCAAGCGAAACAGAATTGGCTGGGTTCCCACATCATGCATTAGAAACCTATCTACCAAAATTGGTTCGTGCAGGTGAAAGAGTAGCGATTTGCGATCAATTGGAAGACCCAAAAGCAACAAAAAAATTGGTCAAAAGAGGTGTAACTGAGCTCATCACTCCTGGTGTCACTTTGACTGATGGGGTTTTGGACGAAAAGTCAAACAACTTTGTAGCTGCTTTACACATCAATAATCAAATACATGGATTGTCTTTTCTTGATATTTCAACAGGTGAGTTCCAACTCACACAAGGAAGTCAAATGGAAATATCGATCCTGATTCAGCAGTTGGCTGTCAAAGAAGTCCTGGTTGCAAAACCAATGAAAGAGCAGATTGTAGGGAGTTATGGCGCAGGATTTCCAGCATATTACCTTGAGGATTGGGTTTTTCAAGAAAATTATGCAACAGAGCGTTTGCAGGGTCAATTTGGCGTTGCATCACTCAAGGGTTTTGGGATTACTGATCTTAATGCTGGTATCATTGCTGCGGGGGTGATTTTGTATTACCTAAATGAAACTGAACATGCGCAGTTGGATCACATCACTCACATTCATCGCCTCGATCGAGAGGTGCAAATGTGGATGGACCCATTCACCATTCGGAATTTGGAATTAATTTATCCTAACGCACCACAGGCAACCACTCTTTTGCAGGTGATGGATCATACAAAAACACCTATGGGTGGAAGAATGCTCAAACGATGGTTGGTTGCTCCTCTCACCGATCTGAAAGCCATTGAAAGGAGATTGAGTGTTGTAACTGATTTTTACCAACACTCAAATCGAAAACAGCGCATGCAAGAATTGCTTCAGTCAGTAGGAGATTTGGAGCGTTTGATGGCAAAAGTAGCCACAGGCAGAATTGGCCCTCGAGCGATAAATCAACTCAAGAACACCTTGCTGCTCATTCCAAAATTAACAGAAGTCACCCTACTAAGCGACCAAGAAGCTTTGCGCTCTTTGGGAGAGGGATTGGATTCATGTTCTGCTTGTTGTCAATGGATTACAGACCGATTGTCTGAAGACGCCCCTACCCAATTGGGTAAAGGTGACACCATCGCCCCAGGATATTCCGCGGAGTTAGACGACTATCGCTCTATTGCTCGTGATGGGAAAAAAATTCTGGATGAGATGGTGGAAAGAGAGACTGAAAAAACAGGTATCAGTTCTCTCAAAATATCATTCAACAATGTTTTTGGCTATTATATCGAGGTGCGAAACACGCATAAAGACAAAGTGCCAGAAACATGGATTCGAAAGCAGACACTGGTCAATGCTGAGCGATATATAACAGATGAACTCAAGGTCTATGAAACAAAAATCATAGGGGCAGAAGATAAGATTGCTCAACTTGAACAACGTTTATTTCAAGAACTTGTGAAGGGATTGTTCCTTTATATTAAAACCATTCAAAACAATGCACGCATACTGGCAGAGCTTGACTGTTTGTGTGGGTTTGCGAGTTTGGCAAAGGCAAGAAACTATCATTGCCCAACCTTGAATGATGGTGACTCATTGACAATTGTGCAAGGGCGTCATCCAGTGATTGAATATCAAATGCCACCTGAGGAATCGTATATCCCCAATGACTTGGAGCTCAACAAAAACAATCAGCAGATTATTATGATTACTGGTCCCAATATGTCAGGGAAATCGGCAGTGTTACGACAAACGGCGCTAATCGTACTTATGGCTCAAGTAGGGAGCTATATTCCTGCAGATCGGGCTGAAATTGGAGTTGTTGATAAGCTGTTTACTCGTGTAGGTGCAAGTGATAATATCTCCTTGGGGGAATCCACTTTTATGGTTGAAATGAACGAAACAGCTGCAATTGTCAATAATATGTCTGAGCGCAGTTTGGTTTTGCTGGATGAGATTGGGCGTGGTACAAGCACTTATGATGGGATATCAATTGCTTGGGCGATTGCCAGCTATTTGCACGAACATCCCCATCAGCCCAAGACCTTATTTGCTACGCACTATCATGAGCTTAATGAAATGATAGAGCAATATGAACGAATTCAGAATTATACTGTTTCTGTAAAAGAGCTGAAGGATGATGTGCTGTTTTTACGTAAATTAGTTCCTGGCGGTAGTGCGCATAGCTTTGGTATTCATGTGGCTAAGATGGCAGGTATGCCTCAGTTTATCTTGCAGCAATCAAAACAACTATTGGAGAAGTTAGAAGCAAGTCGTGGTACAAAAGAGACGAAAAAAGATGACGAAATGCAATTGAACTTTTTTCAAATGGATGACCCATTGCTTGAAGAAATTCGGGATCAAATAATGGATTTGGATATTGACCATTTGACCCCTATGGATGCTTTGATGCAGCTCAACAGTTTGCGTAAGAAGTTGGGGAAGAAAAAGGACTTGTAGTTTTTGGGAAAATTGCCTTACATTTGCTTTCCAATTGCGAAAGTAGCTCAGGGGTAGAGCATCACCTTGCCAAGGTGAGGGTCGCGGGTTCAAATCCCGTCTTTCGCTCTTTAAAGTCCAAGCTGAAGTGGTGGAATTGGTAGACACGTTGGACTTAAAATCCAATGAGCAGTAATGTTCGTGCGGGTTCAAGTCCCGCCTTCAGTACGATTTTATTCCCAAGAATAATTTTTTATTCTTGGGAATATTTGTTTCTTCACAAAATTTATTGTTTCACGATATTCAATATTATCAATTAAATTTTAAGTTTCGTTAGGATCTTTGTACTGTATGACATGAACGATAAGATTATTTTAAGTAGTTCAAATTATGAAATCAATATTAGTTATTTTAAAGAAGGCTTTTATATAATTAAGTTTTTCGGTAATTTAGATGAATTGATATGTATAAAGAAGGTTACTAAAAGTAATGAAAAATGAATAATAAAAAAGTATTAACTTTTGGTGAAATCATGTTGCGCTTAGCGCCTCCGGGTTATTTGCGATTTTCTCAAACCAACTCTTTTGATATTGTCTATGGCGGCGGTGAGTCCAACGTTGCAGTGTCACTTGCCAACTATGGTGTTCCGGTACGTTTTGTCACGCGTATTCCTAGTAACGATATCGGAGAATGCGCGCTTATGGAGATGCGCAAAAGAGGTGTTGAGACTGATTTTATGCTGCGTGGAGGAGATCGTTTGGGGATTTATTTCCTTGAAACCGGTGCTGTCAGTCGTGGTAGTAAAGTGGTGTATGACAGAGCTTATTCAGCCATGTCTGAAATTGAGCCTGGCATGGTGGATTGGGTCAAGGCCTTTGAAGGTGTGGAATGGTTCCACTGGACAGGGATTACACCTGCTATTTCACAGTCTGCTGCAGATGCGTGTTTGGAAGCTGTTAAGATAGCAAGCGAAAAAGGGATTACAGTTTCTACGGATTTGAACTATCGTGCCAAGCTTTGGAAGTACTGCAGTGATGCACACCGTGAGAAAATTATGACTGATCTTACATCGTATTGTGATATTGTACTTGGAAACGAAGAAGATGCAGAGATGCACTTTGGTATTAAGCCGGAAGGAATAAGTGTACAAACCCAAGGGCATGATGTCAAGGCTGAGGCTTTTTTGTCTGTTTGTAAACAGATGATGGAGAAGTTCCCAAAGGCCAAAAAAGTAATTACAACATTACGAGGTTCGATATCGGCTTCACACAACACGTGGGCAGGTGTATTATACGATGGAAAGACTATGTATGACACCACACAGTATCAAATCACTGACATTGTAGATCGTGTAGGTGGTGGAGACTCTTTTATGGGGGGTCTTATCTATGGATTACTGAAATTTCCAGACAACGATCAGCATGCACTAGACTTTGCTGTAGCGGCGTCATGCCTTAAGCATACCATAAAGGGTGATGCCAACTTAGTAACCGTAGCCGAAGTAGAAAAACTCATGGGTGGCGACGCTTCAGGGCGTGTAGCCCGATAAAACTAAAGATATGGCACAGTTTACAAGAATAGAAGTAGCACAAGTGATGAAAGAAAGCGGTATGATACCACTTTTCTTCCACACAGATGTCGAAGTCGCCAAAAAGGTATTGAAGGCCTGCTATGATGGTGGCGCACGTCTTATGGAGTTTACCAATCGAGGTGACTTTGCACTTGAAGTTTTTACAGAACTCACCAAATATGCAATCAAAGATCTTCCCGAGATGATTATGGGCGTAGGATCCGTTACTGACGCTGGGGCAGCTTCTGCTTATATGCTTAATGGGGCAAACTTTGTGGTAACTCCAGTACTTAGAGAAGACATTGCTGTCGTGTGTAATCGCCGGAAGGTATTATGGTCATCAGGGTGCGGCACACTAACCGAGATTGCAAAGGCTGAAGAACTCGGATGTGAAATCGTAAAGTTATTTCCTGGAAGCACTTATGGACCTGGCTTTGTCAAAGGCGTTTTAGCTCCTCAACCATGGACAAGCATCATGCCTACAGGAGGAGTTAGTCCAACGGAAGAAAATCTCAAAGGTTGGTTTGATGCAGGGGTTACCTGCGTTGGCATGGGCTCAAAACTCATGGCAAAACATTCCGATGGTTCATTTGATTATGATAAAATAAAAGAGCAGACTAAGCAAGCCCTTCAAATAATATCTGATTTGCGTAAATAAGAAATTATATCATTTTTTAATTTTTAGCCATTTCAAAATAAAATCATTTAGTTTATTTAAAAGGTCAGTAATTGTTTCGAAAATAGCTCAATTGGGTGTACGATTATATTCCCAAGAAATTTTTTAATCCTTGGGAATATTTTTTTGTTTATTTTAAAATATTAAATACTTGAAAGATTAACTTTTTTCTAACGATTATGATGAAGAACTCAATTTACCCACTGTTTATATTACCCTTATTTTTTATAGAACTTTTTGCGCAAACCTTGTCTTTAGACTTAATTTGGAATGATGACGAAACAGGATATTATGAAATAAAAGAAAATAATATTGTTCTAACCCATTTTAAATCAGCCGATCAACAACTTATTTTATCTTCAGATGAGATTGGAAATATAAATATTGAATCGTTCAGCTTTTCAAAAAATAAAAATAAGGTTTTACTATTTACAAATTCAAAAAAAGTATGGCGCTACAATACTAGGGGTGACTATTGGGTTTATGATTTCGAAAAAAAAGAAATAGAAAAACTCGGAGATGGTTTCGATGAATCTAGCTTAATGTTTGCCAAATTCTCACCAGATGATGCTCACGTTGCCTTTGTACATAAAGAAAATACTAAGACAAGTGTAGGGAACCGAAGTACCAAAGCAAACATATATATTGAAAATCTTCAGAATAACACAATTAGAAAATTAACTAGCTCAGAAGGTACAGAAAAGCTTATCAACGGAACTTTTGATTGGGTTTATGAAGAAGAATTCAACTGCCGGGACGGATTTTTATTCAATGAAGATGGTACTAAAATTGCCTTTTGGCAAGTTAACGCTAATAAAGTGAAAGATTTTCACATGATTAATAACACAGACTCGATTTATTCTTATACAATTCCAGTTGAGTATCCAAAGGTAGGTGAAGAACTCACGGCAGTCAAGGTTGGTGTAATTGATTTAAATAAAGAGAAAACCACATGGATGAGTATTCCTGGCGCTAATGATAAGTTTTTTATTCCAAGGATGACATGGATTCCCGGAAAAGATGAGTTGATGATTCAACAACTAAATCGAAATCAAAATCATAGCAAAATCTTTATTTCAAATGCAATTAACGGAAACTCAAAATTGTTGCTTGAGGATAATGATTCTGCTTGGGTAGATGTCAGAACAGCTTGGCCAAATCAACCACAAGCAGGTTGGAAATTTATCAATAGTGGAAAAGAATTTTTATATGTTTCTGAGAAAGATGGTTGGTCTCACATACACAAATACAATATAAAATCTCATATAGGCAAGGTCGTGACACCAGGAAATTACGATGTAATTAAGCCATTGTCTTATGACGAAATAAATGACAAGCTATATTTTATAGCATCTCCTGATAATCCCACAGAAAGATACCTTTATTATGTTTCAATATCTCAAAATGATAAGCCCAACAGAGTTACTCCTAAAACACTAGAAGGATATCATAATTATGAAATTAGCCCCAAATCAAAATATGCTTTTCACACATTTTCAAATTATTATACACGTCCATTTCAATCGATTGTGTCTGTACCAAATCATTCTTTCATTGGAGAGACTAAGAAGTTATCAGAAATAACCAGTACACTACAAAAGGAATCTCATCCACTTGAGTTTTTTACAATTACCACGGTAGATAAAGTAAGTATGAACGGTTGGATTGTTAAGCCTACAGATTTTGATCCAACTAAAAAATACCCTGTTCTTTTTTATTTTTATAGTGAGCCAGCTAGTCAAACTGCTATAAATCGATTTGGTGCTGGATATAACCCGCTATACGACGGCAATTTACAGGACGATGGATACGTTTACGTGACATTTGATGGAAGAGGAACACCATCCCCAAAGGGTAGAGAGTGGCGTAAATCAATATATAAAAAAATTGGACAAATCAATGTAAGAGATATGGCTATGGGGGCAAAAGCCGTGTTTGAAAAGTTTCCCTTTATCGATCAAGATCGAGTAGCAGTTCACGGCTGGAGCGGGGGAGGATCAGCAACGCTAAACTGTTTATTCCAGTATCCTGAAATCTTCCACACAGGAATTGCAGTTGCTGCAGTTACAAATCAACTCACTTATGATAACATATACCAAGAAAGATATATGGGCGACCCATCTGAGGGGGTACAAAATTATATTGCTGGATCCCCGTTGACTTATGTTGAAAATTTTAAAGGAAACTTACTTTACATCCATGGAACAGGCGATGACAATGTTCATTATCAAAATGCTGAGTTACTTGCTAATGAAATGATTAAACATAAAAAAGTTTTTTATATGATGCCTTACCCTAACCGTTCTCACTCTTTAAGAGAAGATAATGCCATTCCACATTTACGATTGATGTTTACAGATTTTTTGAGAAAAAACTGTCCTCCTGGAGGAAGATAGTGTTTTAAAGTTGACATAAGCATTAGTTACTGGTAAGTTTTTTATCCACTATAATTATGAAAAATAAATCCGGTTAGCATCTGCAATATCTGTAGTTATACAAGTGAATAACAGCAAGATTTATTGATGTAATGTATGTAACAAGCTCAGGTATATGAAAAAAACCTATTTTTTCATTTATGATAACTAAAAAAAGCATCAGCCAGCTTATTCCCAAGAAATATTTCATGATTGGTTTTGTGGTATTCTTTGCTGAGTTATAAACAATAAACAACGAAATTGCTAATAACAAATAATCTAAATTTTTCCATAAAAGCGGAGGAGAAATTTTATTATTATTGGATACAGCTACAGAGAAGAAGATTAGTGGGGTAGCGATACAGTGAAGTACGCAAAGTGCACAAACGATGATGCCATAGATATCATTATTTTGAATAGACGATTTTACCATTTTCATATTAAGACATAATTTGCTTGCAAACATAAATATGTATATTTGTTATTGCAACTATGTCGCAATAAATTTATTATGGGAATCCTTAGAAAAACAAAATCCACTAAATTAATTTTAGGTGAATTTACAAGTGAAAATATTGCTATCTCTGTTACTGATTTAATTAACAAACTTTCTTTAAAAATTAATAAGAGCACTGTCTATCGTATTTTGGAAAAACTGGAGGATGATAATTTTTTATATTCCTTCATTGCTGCTAATGGCTCAAAATACTACGCCAAATGCAGATGTCGTTCAAAAGAAAATACGAACCATATTCATCCGCACTTTGAATGCACTGGATGTGGTAAAATAGACTGCTTGAAAATGGAAATTGAAATTCCTAACATCCCTTATCGAAATATCTCTTCCTCTCAGTTTTTGTTTCAGGGAAAGTGTGAATACTGTTTAGCTTAATTGATTTTTCTATGGTTTCTTGAAAGAATTACTCTGAAATTTAACTGGATTTTAATATTTAATTGTTTTAACAAAGATTGGGGTTTAGATTTTTTTGTAAGGCATTATTTTTAATATTCATTTGACTCTAAAAGATTTAAATCTTTTTTGATCTCAATAAAAATTGTAGTTATTGTTTCGAACAATATCTTTATTGGGTGTAAATTATACACAAAAATATTTTTATGTTTTTGAGGGATATTTTTTAAAAAACTTATGAAAATTTTTAGAAAATCAAAGGTTTTATTCGATTGTGAGTAAAACTTTTTGAAAAAACAACGATCTATAGTAAAATCAATATTTGATTATATTTAAAAAAAAATAAAATGAAAATAAATGTAGCAATCTTTTCAATAGTCATATTATTCGAATTTATTGGGCTCGTTCCAGCTCAAAATTTTCAAGGCAAAGCGTATTATTTTTCAAAGTCTTCTTTAGAACTTGGACCATGGGCTGCACGAATGAGTGAAGCCCAAAAAAAACAGATTAAATCTCGTTTAAAAAACAGATTAGAAAAAACATATATACTCAGTTTTAATTCCAACGAATCTATTTTTATGGAAGAAGAAAAAATAGATGCTATTTCAGGCGCTACAGACTCATGGGGGAGCAATTTTGCCCGTGGAAAACAATATAAAAATATTCAACAAAATCAGCTTGTCCAAGCGCAAGAGTTTTATGGAAAACGCTTTTTGGTTAAAGATCAACTGCTATCAATTGACTGGGAGCTTGGCTCTGAGAGTAAAGAGGTGGGTGGATACACTTGTTTCAAAGCTACTGCTGTAGTTCCAAAAGAGTCTTTGAAATGGTTTAATTTTTCTTGGAGTGACCTTGCTAGTCCATCAGAAGCCACGGAAAAGGATATAAAGATGAGCCAAGTGGAAGCATGGTATACAATGCAAATTCCTCTTCAACATGGCCCTGCAGAATTTTGGGGACTACCAGGGTTAATCCTAGAAGTTAGTACAGAAGACACCACCCTTCTGTGTTCTGAAATCATTTCTAACCCTAAAGAAAAATTAAAAATTAGTCCACCCAAAAAAGGAGTGGACATTAATATTGTAGATTACAGAAAAACCATTATAAAGAAGATGCTTGAAATGCGAAATAATATGGGCCGCAGAAGACGTTAATGGAAATAATAACTATTTTGCAATGAAAATAAAAAATTTATTTTTTTGCTTGTTTGTAGTTGTAGGACATGCACAAATCAAGTTTGAAGGAAAAGTGTTGGATAGTCTTCAACAACCTCTTGAAAAAGCAAGTGTAGTTGCGATAAATAACTCCACAGATGCACTAGATGCTTTTTCCATGACAAATGAAAAGGGCTTATTCTCCTTAAAACTAAAAGAAAATACAGACTATAAAATTCAGGTGAGTTATTTTGGGCTTCAAAGCGTTAATGAAATCCTCAAAACAAGTTCTGAAAATCTGGAAAAAAATTACACCTTAAGATCTGATATTAGCCTTGACGAAGTGGTAGTTAAAATGCCAGTCATAATTCGAGGTGATACACTAATTTATGATGCGGATTCTTTTAAAAATGGGTCTGAACGCAAGCTCAAAGATATTATTGAAAATATTCCTGGTGTTGAAATAAATGATGATGGACAAATTGAAGTTGAAGGTAAAGTCGTCAATAAGCTAATGGTCAATGGCAAAGATTTTTTTGAGGGTGATACTAAATTAGGTACTAACAACATTCCATCCAGTGTCGTGGATAAAATTCAGGTGCTTAAAAACTATGGTGAAGTAGATCAACTAAGCAGAGTTCGAAACAACCAAGATAATGTCGCAATAAATATTAAGCTCAAGGAAGGTAAGGAGAGTTTCTGGTTTGGAAATATAACTTCAGGAGGTGGTAATTCAACTTCTGACAGCCGTTATTTATTTCAACCAAAACTATTTTATTACAGCCCCAAATACACGGTTAATTTTATAGGAGACGTTAATAATATTGGAGAACTGGCATTAACCAGAAGAGACCTTCGTGGTTTTACGGGAGGATTTAGAGCACCAAGTAGTCAAAGCGGGACCAATTTGAGTTTGGGAAATAATAGTCTTAATTTTTTGACAAATCAAAATAATGCACTTCAAATAGAAAATAAGTTAGCATCCTTAAATTTTAGTTATTCACTAAATAAAAAATTAGATTTAGGAGGTTTTTTTATTTTTAACTCCAATAATACAAGCTCAAAAGAAATTAGTTTTGTTCAGTACACACGGCAATCACTTCTTATTCCAAATGAGACTACAAATGAGACCAGCTTAGAGCTTTCAAATCAAGCATTGGCAAAGTTAAATGCTTCTTATAAGCCTACCATGGACATTCAAATGGATTATGATTTTTACTATCAAACAGCCCAGGATTCCCAAAACCAATCCATTCTTTCTTCTGCTGTTGGCCTTACTACCCAAAATGAGGAAGTAGATCCGTTTAGTATTAATCAAAACTTGAACTACTACCATACTTTAAATGAAAAAAATATTTTAGCATTACAAGCAAATCATTTAATTAAAGATGAGGACCCATTTTATAATGCTATTTTAGTAAATACCTCAGAAGGTTCTGATTCATTTGACAATACAGCAATCGCGTTGGGTTTGAACACATCACTTCCATCGTATAATTTGGGTCAAAATAGACGTATAAAATCAAATCAACTAGATGCCAAATTAGATTATTATTACATTATTAATGGTAAAAGCAATTTAAATTTATCCCTAGGAACAATCGCTAGCCGACAAGATTTTAGTTCCAATATTTTTCAGTTTCTCAGAGATGGTCAATCACTTGCCCTTGAACCGAACTTTAATGATGGACTCGCCTCTAATGATGTGCAATACAATTTCAGCGACGTATATATTGGGGTACACTATCGTTTTAGAACAGGAATATTAACGTTCACACCTGGTTTTTCTTTGCATTCTTATGGTAATAAGAATGTCCAAAATAATACAAGTGTTCAAAACAATTTTTTACGCCTATTACCAGACTTTGAAACTCGAATTCAAATTAAAAACGGGGAAACTTTGACATTAAATTATCGAATGCAAAATCAATTTACAGATGTTACTAAACTAGCTAGAGGGCTTGTGCTTAACAACTATAATAGCATACAATATGGTGCTCCCAATTTACAAAATGCCCTTTCTCATAACATGAGTTTATTATATAGCAGTTTCAACTTGTTTAATTATACAAATGTTTTTGTTCGTATGGCATACTCCAGCAACATTGATCAAATTCGAAACCTAACGAATTTTGAAAATATAATTCGCACAAGTACCTTTTTTAACTCAAGTTTTGCAGATGAAAACTTCAATATGTTTGGACGAATTCAACGTACATTTGGTAAAATAAGAGCGGGCCTTAATGCTTCATTTAATTTCAGTAAAATCAATCAGTATGTTCAAGGGGAGCAATCCTTGAATAAAGCATTTACGCAGTCGCTTACACCAGAAATTCGTACTAATTTTAGGATTGCACCTAATGTTAGACTTCGTTATGCATATCGTGTTTTTCAAAACAACCTTGGTGGTAGAGATACAGAATTTGTAACCAAGTCTCCATCAATAAATTTTGATGCTTATTTTATGAAAAAGTTCACTTTTATCACTAAGTATAGTTATACTGTTCAGGATGATGGCACCACTCTACAATCTTTTCAAAATTGGGATGCAAATTTGTTGTTCCGAAAATCCAAAGATGCGAAATGGGAATTTGAACTCAAGATGTCAAATATTTTGAATATTGACTCCCAAGTTAGGACAAGCGCTAATACTATTTCTGTAATTAATTCAGAAACATTTATTCAACCTAGATTTATAACGCTAAGAGCAGTTTATAATCTATAGCTGTGTTATTTGATTTTTAAATTATTTTTTGATTGTAAAAATTACAATATTTGACTTAGAATATATTATTCTAATAGTTACATTAAAGTTGTTCAAACTGGCAGTAAAAATCGTTGTTCTGTAAAAAAAATATCTTGAGCTGGGTATGGATCAGAACTAATAATTTTAATTCCGACTTAGGAGAATCCAATGATAGGGACAACCACTAATAAAATTTATATTTTTTTTTCACAATTTGAAATTAAAAAAACCGATTAATAACCCAAAAGCAAATCACCAAACTTTTTTAAAAACTAGTATTTTTTTATACCAAACCTTCTAATTAAATAACTTTGTGAGTATCCCGTTACTTCGGCGATTTCATTTAAATGCTTATTTTTTTTAATTAGCCGAGCTGCAATTTTTTGTCTTTGTTCGGTAATGTATTTACCTGGTTTAAAATCATCATTAAGTTTATATAATTGATTATAATCTAGATTGAACTTTTCGGCAATGGAATTTATTGTAATTACGCTAATATTTTTGTTGATGTAATCCTTGATTTCGTCAGCCAGATCCTCTTTAGCTGAACCCTTTTGGGTTTTTCTAGAAATGTAGAGAAAAGTAAGTATACCAATAAACACAAGGCTAATAAAGAAAAGGATCATCCAATAATTAATACGCATTGTTTTGGCAGGCATATTTTGTAATATTTTTTTGAAACTGAGATCAAAATTTTCAAAAGAATAGACACCATATAAACCTCCTATTTTGAGAGATTTATCATCCAAATAAACAGAACCCTTATTAAACTCCTCTATTAATACCCTTTCATACAGTTTTTCATTGTATGTATCATAAATCGACAGTCCATTATTTCCTGTCAACACAATATATCCATCAAACATTTCTATAGTGTGTTTTGGGTGCTGAAGAGTAATAACTTCAACAATTTGATTTCTCTCGGAGTCAGTTGGATAATTAAAATTGATAGATAATTTGTAAAGCTTATTTTGTTCCGAAATTAGATAATAGTGTGACCCCTTATTGACAATATCAATAATATTTTCACTCAACTGATCAAATGTTATTTTTGAAACTTCAAAAGTTTCTAAATTCATCAAATTGATGGCATTTTTGTATCCGAAAGAGAATCCAAACTCTCTAAATTCATAGCCATTTCGAAAAATCTTCCTTGTTGGAATGACTGGCGAGTTATTCGAATCATAAATTAATTTGAATCCATTGTTTTTTGTGTTGTATAGATAGATACCCTTACTTGATATTACAATAAATTGGCTTTCTGACAACTTGAAAATATTAGAAAATCTTCCTAATTTCTTGTCATTTAGATTATAATCATATATAAAATTAACTTTATCATTTATAATTTCAACTAAACCATCGTAGCAAATAAAAGTAACTTCGTCAAACTCCTTAATTTGACCGTTTGTATATGTAGGATAATTAACCAAATCATTTCCTTTAAATATGCCGCTATAACTGCCGATATAGTTTTTGGTAATTGTGCGGACACTTTCATATGGAATAAAATTGTACCACAATTCACGAAATACAAAAAGTTTACCCCTGGATATAATGAATAGATCTTTATCCCTGATTAACAAGTCTGTAATACTATTTAAATATTCTTCTTGTAAAGGGACAAATGGAGGAGGATTTAAAAACTTAATTTTTAGCTCTTTCTTTTTCAAAGAGGAATTGATGCTACCTTTTGTTAAATTATCAAATAAAATTATATTATTTAATTGATCAATTTTATAAATACCTTTGTCAGTGCCTAAAAATATATTTTCACCATCATCTACAACAGAATAATAATTTTTATCATCATACATTGAAATTAAAGTATATTTATTTTGAGCACCATTTACTTCTATAAGTAGTGATAATAAGGTTATTAAAATAAATTTATTTGATTGAATTGACATTTTTTTTAAAAAAAATAAATTTAGTCAAAATGATTAAATTTTCGTCAATTTACATTTTATTAGTAAAATGAAAAAAAAATATTATTTTTTTTGGTGTTTCATTGTTGGCGCAATTCTTCTAATTATTTTTTCTTGCAACTCTGAAGATATCAGTAGCGATTTAAATATAAATGGGAGTAGTGTGTATGCAGGAGGTTATTTTATTGACGGTGAAAATCAATATGCAAGTTACTGGGTGAATGGAAACAAAGTGATCCTTGGCGAAGGTGAAATAACAGATATTTTAGTTAAAGACGGAATAGTATATGCAACTGGTTTTGATGAAAATTGGGACGCAGTCTATTGGGTTGATGGTGAAAAAACTATTCTTCAAGGTAACGATACATACTCTTATTCTATTTTTAGTCATTCTGGGGATGTATACGTCTCAGGAAGCTTTGCAAACGGTTCATGTTATTGGAAAAACGGATCAAAGGTTAACTTAACAACGAATGCTGATTCAGAAGCGTTTGGAATTGTTGTTAATGAAAATGGTGTTGTAATCACAGGAGGCTATTACATGAACAACCATCATGTTTTAGTACCAGCGCGCTGGAATGGAACAAATCGAGTTAATTTGTCGAAACCTCAGCACGGAGATGCAGAAATTTATGAAGTCAAATTAAAAGGAAACATTCCTGTATTCTTTGGAATGGCAATGAAGCCTAATAACATGGTTGGTTATGTACCAACCGCATCATATTGGCTCTCTGGAAAAAGAACTGATTGTAACAATGGTGGTACTTGGCGTGACAATATTTATGGAGGTGAAGGTAGGGGTGGATATGCTTCAGGAAATGATATTTATGTTGCCGGCAATATTCAGCACATTGGAACAGTTGATTCTGACGGAAACCCAAATCCAGATGAACCTGGAATCACCCCACATTATTGGAAAAATGGACAAATATTTGATTTGCCAGGGGGCCCCGTTTTTGATAACTATTGGGTTGGTGGAGGTAGAGATGTTATTGCAGAAGATGGTCAAATTATTGTTGGGGGTTGGGCTAGCTCATCATCTCAGGCACAAGTAGCCGCTACTTGGGTAAATGGTCAATTAATTTATTTAGAAGATAAAGACATATACTCTGTAATAAATTCTATTTCTATCGATTAAATAAAAACTAAATAAACTTTAACTAATGAAACATATATTAATTTTCACTTTACTAGCATTTTTCACATATGCACAGGAGCCAACCAAGCCTGTCTTTGAGTCGGTTTTTTATCAAAACAATGGGAAGATTTATGCTAACAAAGCATTACCAATCTACATTTCAATTTCCACTAATCCAGATGGCTCAGATCCAATCGTTTTAGATTCACCTGCCAATCCATCTGATGGCTCTCCAATGTATTTTGACACAAATGGTCCAAACTATATTCGCTCAAAGTGGGCTGTTAATCCAGAGACTAAAAAGGTTGCATCTCCCAAGCGGGAAGTTTTATTTCCTGTACATGCCGATGGGATTGCACCAATTTCAGCGATTACTTTTAGTGGTGCACCAAGCTACAATAGTCAGGGCGTAGATTACTACGGCAAGGGACTAAGCTATAGCCTTTCAAGCACTGATCAGATTTCAGGTGTTCAAACCACGTTTAAAAGTCATGATTCGGATTATGCGCCTTACGAGTCCCCTATAGATGTAACATCTGAGGGCGAGAACACGATTTACTACTTTTCTGTTGATAATGTGGGCAATACAGAAGACACAAAAACATCATCATTTGTATTAGATCTCACACCACCTGTGTCGAACTACACACTTTCGGATGTGTATGGCGACAATATTTTAGGTCCAACGTTTAATATTGGTTTGGAGTCGACAGACAATCTCTCTGGAGTTAAGGGTACCTACTACACCATTGATGATATGTCGCAGCGCGTTTATGGTAGTCCAATCGACCTGTCAGGTCTATCGGATGGTCCGCACACCTTGAGATTTTACTCGGATGACAATGTGGAGAATGAGGAGAGCATTAAAGAGCTGATGTTTTATCTCGATAAAATCAATCCAGAGACACAGTTGGTTGTAATTGGCGATCAGCATGAGGCGACGTATTACTATGTTTCCACCAGAACTAGATTTGAGCTACCAGCAACAGACAACAAAGCAGGTGTTGCCAAAACGAGTTTTTCGATCAACAAACAAGAGGCACAGACCTATGCTACTGCCTTTGGCTTGCCAAACGAGCTTGGTTTGCATTCGATTACTTACAATAGTGAAGACAATGTGCGCAATGTGGAAGCAAAAAAAACCAGAACTTTCTACATGGACAATAAATCACCCAATACATCGATTGATTATGGCAAGCCTCAGTTTTTCACTAGAGACACTCTGTTTATTAATCAAACCACGCCGATTACGATTATCCCTCGTGATAAGCACAGTGGGGTGCAGTCAACTACCACAACTGTGAATGGTGAATTGCAAGCAGGTAATGAATTTACTATTCCAACTGAAGGTCATAAAGAAATTGTGTTTAGTTCTGTAGACATGGTCAATAACCAAGAAGAGAACAAAACCAGCCGGGTTTATGTCGACAACACCCCACCAGAAATTTTTATCAACTTTAGTCTGGATAATATTGGTACAGAAGATGACCTGCCAGTTTATCCAAACTATGTACGAATGTTCATCGGCGCAACGGATGAGAAGACAGGTACCAAAAGCATCAAGTACTCTATTGACGGGGGTCGGATGACTGAGTATTCCAGCCCGCGGACGTTAGATATCTCTGAGAGAGACACCTTTACAGAGACGAAGGTGTATGATGTTAAGGTTGAGACAGAAGATATGCTCGGAAATACAAGTACAAAAGAACACAAGTTTATTGTAAAAAATTAGGATTCATTTAATTCCAATCTATGCGATTTAAACTAGGATTTACTTGTTTAATTACAATATTTTTACTTTTAGGGTGTCAAGATGCTACTGAAGAAAATATTTATGATTCAAACAACCCTTTAGCTCAGTCAGGCATTATTGTAGCTGGTTCTTATAGTACTGGTGGTAATGAGTATGGAGCTTATTGGACTGATTATGATAATGATGGATCTTGGGAAAGAACTGATTTGGATGATGCTCGTGTCATTCACGATATTGCAGTTAATAATGGAGTATTATATGCTGTTGGAGAGACCACTTGGGCACTTGGAGAGCAAGATCCTGCTATTTGGATTGATGGTCAAAAAATAGAGCTTAACACGCCAAATAAAGATGAAAATTGGGGAGGTGCAACGGCATTTTCTCTAGATTTTGATGGAGAAAATATTTATATCTCGGGAAATTACGCATCTCAAAAGGCAAGTTTTGGAGGTGTTTCAAGTGCTTGTTATTGGATAGTAAACAGCAATAATCCAAGCGGAAAACACTATGCGCTGGAAACCGGAGTGAGCTCTGATGCTTTCGCAATTGCAATTCGAAATGGCCAACCAATTTCTGTTGGTTGGTACATGGATGAGCATAAAATCATTCCGGCTAAATGGGTTGGATCAAACAGGTCAAAATTAGATTCAAGAAATGATGGAGAGGCAATGGATATAATCGTAGACGGAAACGATTATTATATTAGTGGCTGGACTGATAATAAGCGACAAGCTACACATTATTACCCATCAATATGGAAGAATAATCAATCAACTAGAAAAATACTAACTGAAGCCACTCTAAAGAATTCGGAGGTATTGAGTAATGATCGTGAGGCTTGGGCATCCGCTTTAGCAATGAAGGATGGGAAATTATACGCAGCAGGCTCAACATATTATGATTATTCAGTTTGGTCTGCAAGCTATTGGACAGATATAGAATTTAATGGCAATCGATTAGGCCAGATAGTTGAATTCAATGGTGGTGAGATGAAAGACATTGCAATTTCAAGTTCCGGGCAAATTATTGTAGTTGGTGACGGGGCTGTTTGGATTGATGGCCAAGAGCAATATGTTGAGGAAAATGTTTCATCTTACACAAATGCAGTATTTCTTGTTGAATAGTTGGATTAGGTTCAAATTATTTTATAAAATTTATCATTGTTCAGAGAGATTATGAAAGTGATTATTTTTCTGTCCTTTTTTTGTGGGTTTTCACAACTCCATCACCAAACTATTGGAATCGGGGGAGGAAGTACGTCCTCTGGAGTCATATATTCTGTTGGGCAGAGCTCAGTTATTGGGAACAATATGTCAGGTGGGTTTTTAATTACCCAAGGGTTTGTTCAGCCTCTATCTGATTTATACTATGTTGAAGATATTAATACAAATTTTAATGTGGCTGTTTACCCAAACCCATTTGTAAACGAGTTTGAAGCCTCATTTGATAAAGTGTATAACAATATGAATGTTTTGATTCAGACTCTTTCTGGTCAAACAGTCTTTAGAAAAAACTACCTAAACAATAACTCAATTAGAATTAATCTTTCTGGGTATTCAGGACAAATTTACATTGTAACTATTAATGCTGATGGTAAAACATTTACTGCAAAACTTATTAAAAATGATTAAAAAAACATTGTTGAGTATAGTTTTTTTAAGTTGTTATGCTTATGGGCAAGAAACATATTTTGAAGTAGGAGTAAATAACACTTCTTACGATTATACTTATCAATCAACTAATAATGATTTTGAACTCGATCCCTCACCCGGAATATTTCTTAGAGTTGGAATTGGTGAACTTTTACCAAATTTAGATTATGGATTTAGTTACCATCAATTTAACTCTATCGGAAGATTGTACGATGATACCTTTGAGTGGAATACAAATTATGTTGGGGGTTTTCTTCAATTTGATTACCCACTTATCAGTAATAAATTAATTTTAACTCCCGCAACAGAAATTTTGACATTATTTAGTGGGAAACAATTTTCATTTGGTGAAATTTATACATTAGGTGAAGAGCCAGAGTTTACCGGTTTGTGGGTCTCACCTAGGCTAGGTATTTTATATAGGGTTGACTTTTCAAATTACATTTCACTTGGAGTCGGATACAATTTTTCAATAAGTCTTAATGCCACAAATTCAACTGATGAGAGCTTGATATTTAGTTCACACCAGCTATCAATTAAATTCGATTTATGAAAAAAATATTTATTCTTTTATGCATATCATTTTTGTCCTTTAATTTAGTTGGACAAAGCCAGAGAAATGGATTTTCTTTCCAAGCTTTAATTACCACTCCTCTCAATAATAATGACTATGGGATAAACCTTCCTGGAGTAGACAAAGAAGTAATATCGTATAGCAATAAGGATATTTGTTTAAGATTTACATTTTTAGATTCTAGCCAAAATGTAGAGTATACAGAAATTCAGAATACAAGAACTGATGATTATGGGATGGTAAACTTAGTTATTGGAACTGGTAGTCCTCAAAACGGTTATTCTTGGGATAATATTTCTTGGGGTGTAGAATCCAAGTCCTTAAAAGTGGAGGTTGACTATGGTTCTGAACCTCAAACTTATTGTGAAAACTTTGTAGAATTAAGTTTACAAGAATTAACAGCCGTACCATATGCAATGTATGCTCCTGGCTTGATTGGACCAACAGGTCCGGAAGGACCACAGGGTCCTGCTGGTGCTGATTCTTCGGTTCCTGGGCCACAGGGGCCTAAAGGTGATATTGGACCAACAGGTCCGGAAGGACCACAGGGTCCTGCTGGTGCTGATTCTTCGGTTCCTGGGCCACAAGGGCCTAAAGGTGATATTGGACCAACAGGTCCGGAAGGACCACAGGGTCCTGCTGGTGCTGATTCTTCGGTTCCTGGGCCTCAAGGCCTCCAAGGACAAAAAGGTGACCAGGGCGAACCGGGAATTACAGGGGCACAGGGTGCACCGGGTTCAAAAGGTGATAAAGGAGATACTGGAGCCCAAGGTGTTTCAGTAACTTTAAAGGGAACGAAAGCAACAATTGCAGATTTACCAATATCTGGGTCAGCTGGTGATGGATGGATTGTTACTACTGGTAACGGAGGCAATCATGCTGATGGAAGTTTGTGGTTTTGGAATATTACAGATGGTAAATGGGATGATATTGGCCCTATTGTTGGTCCACAAGGGGATCAAGGGCCTCAAGGGCAAACTGGTTCAACCGGTCCACAAGGTCAACAGGGTATTC
>CACOXF010000009.1 GCA_902631125.1 uncultured Bacteroidota bacterium | reverse complement strand
CTCCCAGTGACTTCAGAAGTCTCTAAAATTTTATCGACTGTGTAGTAAGGAAATAGTGCTTGATTACAATCTTTTCTACCGGCAGAAAGACCGCCATTACTTCCAATAAACATCCAATGATTTGCGTCGCTGACAACGCTCATAAAAAATGGTGGCATATTGTCAACGTTGCTAATTTTAAAAAACCTATCTCCTTCAATGTTTATCAGATCACCTTCTGGTTCAAGTGGGTTAGTCTGTCTTAAATTTTGCCCGATGTACATATATACGATACGTTATTGTTTTTTGATCTTCAGTTATTTTATCAATTCCGTTTCAATTTCTTCAAGTGACTTTCCTTTTGTTTCAGGGAGGATTTTGATAAACAACAACACACCTACTGTAGCAATTAGCCCATAGATAAAGAAAGTCAATGCGCTTCCTAAATTTGAAATTTCCCAAGGGAAAATTTGTTGAATCAACCAACTGGAAAAAGAGTTGATAAAGCCAATCACCCCAATGGCTAAACCGCGATAGCTATTTGGGAAAATTTCGGAAAGCATAACCCACATCACTGGTCCAAGTGAAAACGCAAAGCAAGCAATAAACCCAAGAATTCCTATAAGAACAAGGGTTGCGTTCATATCAATCGCAGCTTCCAAAATAGCTCCTTCGTTGAGTGCATAAACTTGGTTTCCGATAGCGGCTTTGATGTCATTTTTAAAAGTTACGTCGCTGTCATAGTTTATATCTTGAAATTGCGCTAGCTTGTAGTTGTCAATGTTTTCAAAGGAATTGATTTCTGTAGCTGATAGCTCATAGGTTGCTTGACTAAAGCTGTATGCACACAATAGCAAGCTCACTGCAATTCCAGACATCCCAACCAATAGAAGTGGTCGCCTTCCCATACGGTCAATCAAATAGATGGCGAGAAGTGTAAACACAACTGTGGTAAAGCTCAACAATACACCCGAAGAAAAAGCAGCATCAGTTCCGATCCCAGTTTGTTTAAATATGGATGTAGCATAGAAATAAATGGCATTGATTCCTGTAACTTGTTGCAGAATCCCCAAGGAGATTCCCACCAACATAATAAAACGTAATGCTGGTGAAAAAAGCTCTCGAATAGAAACTGTTTTTGAGGTTTTGTTCTCAACAATATTTTTTTCTATCGATATTATTTCGACATCTGCTTGTTCAGCACCATGAATACGCTCTAGTACTTCTTTCGCTTGTCCGATCTGATTTTTGGTATAGAGCCAACGTGGGCTTTTTGGTACAAAAAATAATAGCCCAAAATAAAAGATTGCAGGGAAAAACTCTACACCCAACATCCATCTCCAAACGTTTTCGTCGGAGAGAATTTCACTTCCTGAAACGTTGTATTGATTGAAATAATAATTGCTCAAAAAAGCAGCAAAAAAGCCCAATACTATATTGAGCTGCTGAATGGAAACGAGTTTCCCTCTATTTTCTGCAGTTGAAATTTCAGCAATATAGGTTGGTGCTAAAATGAGTGCTGCACCAAAAGCTAATCCCCCAACCATGCGAGAAAGATATAAGGTTTCATACGAAATGGCATAGGCAGAGGTAATTGCAGAAATTGCATAGAAAAAAGCAACAGCTAGTAAGATTTTTTTTCTTCCAATTCGATCACTCAAAGGACCTGCGACTAGCATGGCTATCATTGCCGCAAATGACGGAGAACTAACCACCCACCCAGTTTGTGCGTCATTTAGATCAAACTGAGGGCCAGCATATGACATGACTCCCGATATGATTCCTGCATCAAAGCCAAATAGAAAGCCGCCAATAGAAACGACGAAAGCGATAAATAGGGTTTTCCTGGCCATTAAATTATTAGAGATTATTAATCTTCAGCAATTAATCTAAAATACCATTCATATCCTTCGTCACTTTCGGTAACTTGAACAAGCATTTCATTTGGAGTTCTTTCTAAAATTTTATAAGTATGGTTACCTACATAAAAAGATAAAAAAGCATTTCCGGTTAGTGACAATGTCTCAACGCCACCTGGTCCTGATAAACTCCATTGTTCTGAATAATCTTCTAGTGGATAGTGATCTACTTCACCAAGATCATTAGCTTCTTGATCTGAAGGACCAAAATCTGGAACTAGATATTCTTCAAAACCAAAAACCGTTTCGTTTGTGAGGTGAGTATAAGAACCATCAATATTGAAAACAAACCTATCATCGTACATACCTGTGTATGACTTTTCCCCTACACCAGCGCTATACCATGCGAAAGGTTCTTCCCCTTCGAATGGACCTAAACCAAAATGGAATGGCGCTTCACTTTTCATTCTCCAGGTTCTCTCACTGTCACTAGTGAGCATTGTTATCAAATCTGGTGGGGGAATGTATTCGACATATACATCTAGATTAACAACTGTACTTGATTGAACACCAGCTGAACCTATTGCGATAACAGATATAGTATATGTTTGAATACCAGGATCTGAAAACAAATGAGACTTTTGACCAGATGGAGCAAGGTACTCGACCCCTTTAATTATGTATTTATAGGACAAGGTATTATCCGCACTTGTTGTAAAGATTACTTCACCAGACCCATCTCCGTAAGGAGAGTCGGCAGAAGCACCAGTAATCTGATATTCCACAATAATATTTTTAGGTGTGAGTATTTCACCGAAAAAATAGTCCTCTTGTTGACAGGAATATAATGTTATGATAAAAAATAAAAATAGTGAATTCTTGTATTTCATAATTAGCTTTTTAATTCTATTTGGTCGAAGTAATAAATACTGTCATCGCATTGCTCACCTTTATCAAAATATAAAATAACTCTCTTTAATGTTTCCCCATTATAAGGAGATAAATCGAAGTTAATTGTTTCCCATTGGTTTAAATTTTCAACTGTTTGTTGTAACTCATAATTTTGAGAACCAATAAAGAATACAGAAACATTAACATTTTTTTCTAACGAAAAAACACTCATTGAAAATAAATTAGAAGACTCGCTAATTTGATAATCATTAGGAAAAGTTATCAAGAGACCTGCAAAGCTTGAGCACCCACTATTCATCGATACTTTCTCTACTGTACAGCTTGTATTATTGAGGTCGTGTTTTGGATTAGTTTCAGGCGATGAACTAATACCCCCAAGATTTGTAAATAATGAATTAAATGCATCCTTAATATCGATTAACAGCGGGCCAGTATCGCTATTGATATTATCTATTTCATCAAGAGTGCAAGTAGAAAGCACAAAAATTTCTTTTGTCAAAGCTAACTGCACTCCAGTTGCAGATTCTGCCGTCACTGTGATTGTGTAATCCCCTGTATTATAAAAATTCTCAACAGATTCACCAATATTAATTTCATCGATAGGTGACTCATCCCCTTTATCAACATAAAACAATGAAGTCCCTTCAGCATAAGGAGTGATTATTACTCGCCCTGAATTATCAGTTGAAATTTGAGTGTCAATCTCAATACTAGAGGGAACAATAGTAGTATCAGCAAAAGTTGTGTCTCTTATTTCTTCTTCAGAAATTTCACAACCAATTAGTGAAAAAGCTATAATTATAAAGAATATTTTTTTCATTTAGTTCAATTTTAATATCCTGGGTTTTGTTCCCAATTATTTCCTGTTAATTCAATCTCCACGCCAGGTATTGGAAATAATTCATGTTTACCTGTTTCAAATCCATCAATATAATCTGCTGCCTGGCCCGTACGAACAAGATCAAAAAAACGATGACCCTCACCCATTAGTTCGAGCCTCCGCTCATTCCAAATCAATTGTGTAAGTGTATTTCCAGTAGCAACAGTGTTATAATCTGTGTTTCCAAATGCACGGGTACGCACTCTGTTAAGGTACTCCAATGCTTTTGTGTCATCCGGATTTGTTTTTCGATTGTGTGCTTCTGCTGCCATAAGTAAAATATCTGCAAACCTTATTGATCTGTAGTTATTCGGATTTGTCAGGTTAGGATCAGGGATATTTAAATCTCGCGTTCTAGAGATGTATTTTCTGTTAAAATAACCTGTATGCTCATTTCCTTCTCCGTAAGTTATAGTTACTCCAAGTTCTGCCCAATCAGCTACCCATTTCTCAATGTTTAAAATTGAAATATCTCTTCGTAAATCAGCAGCATTATAAGCATCATATGATTCTTGAGTTGGAACATTGAAACTATAACCTGACTCAAATCTTGGTCCAAAAGGAGTACCTATATATTTTCTAATCCCATTAAATCCAACTGCAATATTACCCTCAACGCAAGCGAAACAGCTAAACGAGCCTCCCTCAAGATCAGAGTACTGAACCTCAAAAACAGACTCAATTGAATTTTCATATTGAGCATATAATGAGTGTGTTGCGTTAGAAAAATCCGTCAAATCAATTGAAATATTAGACTCAGCTTCTAGTTTAGAGTTAGCTAATTTTATATTATTATAGTCAATTACAATTGCGTAATAAGTAGACCCTGAACTCAACCCTTCTATTGGTGTGTCACTAGTATATAGTACCTCTTTACCGGTAAGAAGGATATGGTCTTGTAAATATATAGAGTCATCTGCAAGATTCACTTCGTCAGATGATGTTGAAAACTCATAGTTTGTATCATTTTCAAATAAATCCGCAAAAAAGGGAACCAAATCATAGTTGTTAGATTCAATTAGTTCATCCAAAATTCCAGCAGACTCGTCAAATTTTTCATTATATAGGTAAACTTTACCAAGTAATCCCTGCGCTGCACCTTTTGTAACTCTTCCTACTTGAAATTGCTGAATTGGTAAGTCAACAATAGCTTCAATTAAATCTTTTTCGATTTGTGCATATACTTCACCTTTAGGGGTTCTTTCCAAATCAAATTGATCTCCAAAATTTATTCTTTTATCAACAACTAGAGGTACAGGGCCAAACCATTTAACGAGCTCGAAATAATAATAGGCTCTTAAAAACTTAGCTTGTGCAATGACATTTGGCTTATTTTCAAAATCTGTTTTATCTTGAAACTCTAGAATATAATTAGCCCTGTTAATTCCAGCAAACATCCAACCCCAAATATCTCTGAGCTGAACATTGACAGGAGTGTGTATCATGTCATCAATTTGTTGTATTGCAGGTGCATCAGTAGCACTCTCACCACCGGCAAGTGTATTGTCAGATGCAATTTCACCAACCAAAACATTATAAAATGAAGTCTGCAGCAGGTCATAAGCGCCAACAAGAGCACTATCATATTCTTCCTCAGAATTAAAATAATTTTCAGTGTCTACATTATTTGGGTCAACACGTACAAAATCGTCTGAGCATGCAACCAAAAATGAAAAAACGAAAAAGGTAATTGATATCCTATATTTAAAGTTTTTCATAGATTAAAATTTTAAATTAATTCCAAAACTATATGTTCTTGGATTTGGATAAAACCCTTGGTCAAATCCTCCTCCTACCGGAGCTCCTGTTGATGTAGTTGGGTCAAATCCTTTATATTTTGTAAAAGTAAGTGCGTTTCCAATCGATGCGTAAAACCTAATAGATTCTGCAGATGATTTTATCCAAGGTCTTAAAATATTAAGTTTTGAATTTTCATCACTAAAAGTATAGCCGATTTGAATATTTTGAACACGAAGATATGAGCCATCTTCTACATAAAAATCTGAAAATCTCGTATTTGAATTTGCAGCAGTAGTTATTCTTGGATCTGTATTAGATGTTCCAGGCCCTCGCCATCTATTGAGCTTGTAGGCCGGTTTGTTAGTTAAATCTAAATTTCTTTCATAGTTTCTTACAATCTCATTTCCAAGGGAAGCATAAGCATATGCTGAGAAATCTATATTTTTTAAATCAAATGACAAGTTTAATCCCATTGTGTAATCAGGAATTGGATCCCCAAGATATAATCTATCATTCTCATTAATTATACCATCCTCATTTTGATCTATATATTTGAAGTCTCCTGGGACTGCAGATGCACCTAAACTACGCTGTGATGCGTGTGCATTTACTTCCTCAACAGACTGAAAAATTCCATCAGTTTGAAGGCCAAAGAAATACCCAATTGGATATCCAACCTCCATTCTTGACGGGCCCTCAAAACCTCCAATTCCAAACGCTCCTCCAATTTCATAGCCAATTTGATTATTAACTTCAGTTACTACATTTTCAAGAGATGAAAAATTAAAATTTAATCCAAAGTCTAGTTCCTCAAACAATGTGTCTTGATATCCAAATTCAATTTCAATTCCAGAGTTTTCAACGGAGCCAGCATTTGCAATGGGAGAACCCGATCCAGGAGCACTAACTCCCACTACTCTACTTGTCTCAACTCTGAGAAGTAAATCATTAGTTCTTCTTTTAAAATAGTCAAACCCTAAATTAACATGGTTGTCAAAAAATCTCATTTCTAAACCTACATTAAATGCCTCTTGCTCCTCCCATTTAATTATTGGATTTGAAGGAGTTCCTTGAGCAACGCCATAAACAAGTTGGTTATCAAAAACATAAACCCCTTCACCTGAAAGGGTAGATGTATATAGAAAAGATCCTATTCTGTCATTACCGAGAAATCCATATGATGTTTTGATCTTTAAAAAGTCAAAAAAATTACTATTCGACATAAAATTTTCTTCCGTTACAATCCAGCCAAGAGATGCAGAGGGAAAATATCCGATACTGTTTCCAGGTCCAAAGTTTGATGAAGCATCTCTTCTTACAACTGCTGTTAAATAGTACTTATCATCATAAGAGTAACGAAATCGAGAAAAATAAGAAAGTAATCTGCTGTCAGAAAATCGATTATCAACATTGATAAATCTTGGCGTAACTATGCTTGCATCTCCTAATTTGACGTCTTCAATTCTGTCAATATTAGGTAATCCCTCGGCCGATACACCAAAGCCATCAGCAAACGTCCTGAAAATACTATTTCCAATCGTAAACTTAACGTCATGTTTTTCTGCAAACTCACGCTCATAATTTACGAGTATATCAACGGTGTAATCACGGTAAATATCCAGTGGCTGGTAGTATCCAGGGTCTTGCCTATCAAAAACCTTGTCCCCAAAAACTCCTTCAGCTCCGTAATCTGAAGTTGGGCTAAAATACTGTCCAAAAACTTCTGTGTAATTTCCTTGATAATTTGCCTCAACATTTAACTCAGGCAAAATATTATATTTTAACCCAAACACACCACTAAAACGATCGGCGGTAGTAAGATTTAAAGATAAATCTTTCTGTTTGAGTGGATTTACTACCTCATTGCCAAGGTCAGTAGCTCTTGTATAATCGCCAGTATAATAATTGTAAGCAGATAAGTTAGGGGGCATATTAATTGCATTGTACAATAAAGATCCAATTGAATTTTCTGGTAATGTCTTTCTTTTTGTATTCGCGTAAATAAAGTTTGCTTTAATATTTAAATTGTCAAATATTTCAACATTGTAATTTATTCTTCCTGTGAGTCGCTTAAAGCTTGCTTTTTCCCCTCCTACAATTCCGTCCTGATCAAAAGCTGAAAATCCAACCGAGTAAGTAGACTTGTTTCCACCTCCTCTTACGCTAACATCATGATTCGATATCGGTGCTTTTTGAAAAACTTCTTTTTGCCAATTAGTCCCCTGTCCAAAATCAGTAATATTTGGATAGGGTAATTCTTTACCTCCTGCGCCAAAAGACTCATTAGTCATAAGGATATACTCTGTTGCGTTGAGAACTGGTAAAATTCTTGTTGTCTCTTGGAAACCAAAATAATTATTGTATTCCAATTTTAATGGTGTAGCTCTTTTTCCTGTTTTCGTTGTAATAAGGATGACCCCATTTGATGCACGTGTCCCGTAAATTCCTGCAGATGCGTCCTTTAATACTGTAATACTTGCAATATCTGATGGGTTTAGTACACTAAGCTCTTCAATTACGTTGCCATCAACTAAAATTAATGGACGATTGTCTCCATTAGTCGATATGCCCCGAATTCGAATATCTAAGCCTCCACCAGGAGATCCTGACTGGGATGTAATGTTCACTCCTGCTACTTTACCTTGAAGTGCCTGCTCAACACGGGTTGGTTTAACCTTTTCAATTGTTTCACTTCCAACAATTGATACTGCACCTGTAACTTCTTTTTTCAGTTGAGTACCATATCCCATTACAACAACCTCATCAAGTTTTGCTACATCTTCATTTAACTCAATAATGTAATTTAGTTGGGATTCGATTAAAACTTCTTTGGAAATAAATCCAATTGAAGAAATAGTAATTATGTCACCATCTGAAACATTATCGAGTGTAAATTTTCCATCAAAATCAGTGTTAGTTCCTAGTGATTTGTCTTTCAATAAAATAGTAGCGCCAGGGATGGGTAATTCAGAATCAGCTTCAATTACAATACCCGTGATTTGTTGTGAATAGCCAACAATTGAAAAAACTACTGCTACAAAAATATGAAGTCTGCGATTCATGTGTTAAATAATTATTAATGATTCAAAAATATATTTTGAAATTTTAATTCTTCGAAATTTTACCTCTACATTATATATACATTTACAAAAAAGTACAGCGTATTTAACTTATAGAAACAATATGATCAGTTAAAGTTGTTGTGTGACTCAAATTCATTTTTTTTCTAAGTCTATACCTTTTTATTTCTACACTTCTAACTGAAATTCCAAACAAAGGAGCAATTTCTTTGGTTGATAGATTAAGTCTTAGATACGCACATAATTTTAGATCATTGCGAGTTAAATTTGGATGGAGTTTTTTTAAGTTTTTTAAAAAATTTTGATCAGCATTATTAAATGCATCTTCAAAAAACTTCCAGTCATCTCCTTTATCGAGGTTCCTTTTAATTGTTACTAACACTGAGTTGATTTCATCAATTGAATTCAAAGATTTCAAATCATCAATTATCTGTTGTAAAAATTTATTGTTTTTAATAGTTGCCATAGTTGCTGCAGCGAGCTCCCTGTTTTTGGATTCTACGCTTTCTTGAAGGTTAGAGTTACGTAACCTCATCATTTCTTCTTTATTTTTTAGCTCAATTAATTCTAACTGTTTTGCGTTGGCAGAAATAATTTTATCGCGTTGGTTTTTATGGTATTTTGAATAACCCCAGTTGATAATTAAACTTATGGCGATAATTAATATGCCATAAAAAATGTATGCAAGACTGGAGAAGTACCATGGGTTTGCGATTTTAAACGAATAAGATTTTGTAGAAATGATATCATTTCCTATCTGAGCTCGTATGAATAGTTCATAATTTCCTGGGTCTAAATTTGAAAAAATAATTTTTGCATCATTATTCCAAAAACTCCATTCATCGTTATAACCCTCGAGTTTATGTTGAAATTCAATTTCATTTGTATTATTATAGTCAGGCAGACTAATCAAAAACTCGAGTGAGTTGAAATTGTAAGATAATTCTTCATCCAAATTCAAGTCTAATCTAATCGCATTTTTATCCTTATTAGTTGCAACAATACTGTTTATTGATAGATTAATTTCTGGCGCATTCTGTGCAATTCTTTGATTTAATACTATGTATCCTTGCGAAGAGCCTAACAAATGAGATAAATTATCCAATGAAATTATATTTTCAAAACCAATCAACCCACTACGTAAAGATTGATTTACTGGAAATTTTTCTACTATAAATTCATCTGAAAATTGATTTTTTTCAAGTTTTATGATCGAATTTGCACCAAACAACCATAGATTTTTATCATTTGTATTTACCATTTTTCCACTCAAAAAACTTAAATCCTTTATTAGAACAGTTATTTGATTGTTTTTTAAAAACTGTTCATTTTCATAATCGTAGTAATAAAATCCTTCTTTACTCATGAAATAAATACTATTTCCAAGTGATGATAGGCTTGAATATAGATTTTGTCCATCAATCAATAAATCGTTTTCATCTATCTGATAATTATCAATGTTTAATTTTATTCTAAATACTCCCTTATATTCATGACTGATTAGAATGGTTTTATCTTCAGATATTTCAAAAAATCTAGAGGAGATATCAAATCGTTGGATTTTTGTTTTATGTTTCCAATTACTTCCGTTTTTTTCAATTATGTGGAGACCATCATAAGTACCAGCTAAAATCAAATTATTTTCTAATAGTCTGTAGTCCCAAGTACCAATTTTATCAAAAATCCTAGTGACCTTACCATTATCTATAATAAACATCCCAGAGTCATGTCCACAAAACAACTTTCCGTCTATCTGTTTTAGATTCCAAACCTGTCCCTCTAGCCCTGAAACAGGGCTAAAATTTGAGTTGGAAGGGTATTTTTTTTTATATAAACCCTGATTTGTTCCTAAATACAACTCCCCATTATACAATGACGCAGCGTATATGGTACCCAATGATCCATTACTATCTTTATAAATCCGAATTGGTGAGTTGAGTTGTAAGTACGCTATGCCATTATCAAGGCCTGCCCATAGATTATCTTCATTGTCTACAAATGTTGATAATACTGTGTTGTTCGCTAAACCTTGCCTACTGGTGTAATTAAAAATAAGGTTCCCTTTTTTATCAAAAATCAAAATTCCATCCATAACTGACCCTAAAACATAATTCTCAGATTCTGTTTTTGAGGCACTGTAGATTAACGAATTATTGAGTTTAAGAAATGAATTTTTTAAAGTGGGAACTATCTTGTCATTTTTAATTTGAAAAAAACCTTTTTTATCAGAAATGAAATAAATGCCATCTTCATTATTAAAGATATTAACTACTGTCAGGTCTTGTATATCATTTCCGTCAATTAATTTTTTTTGATTACCCTCACTGACCATGTAAATTGATTTATTTGAGGATTGAAAATAAATATCATTATTAATTAAAAAGGCCTTAAGAATATTATCGTTTGATCTGATAACCTGAGTTTGTTTGTTTAAAAAATTATAAATAATAAGTCGACTTAGTGTTTGGAAAATGACAAACTGTTTATAGTCAAAAATATTCCAAACCTGTTCATCTTCAATCATTTCAAATTCGAGTTCATCCACAATAGATGTATAAACTAATTCGCCAGTTTGTAAATATTTCCAATAACCAAAATCCATATAAGAACCTGTATAAATTAGGTTATTAGCATAATGAACAGATCTTAAAATGGATTTATTTGGAGAAGGAAAAAGTTGCCAATGGTTGCCATCAAACCGTAATAAACCATCATTGTTAGCAAAATACATATTTCGACTATCGTCCTGTGTTATATTCCAATTCTGATTACCCCCTTTGTAAAAATCAGATGAAAATGATTGTATAGGTGGTAACTCTTGAGAGATAACTCCTATACAGTATAAAAATAAAACCGTAATAATTCTCATGTATATGATTGGAATATTGAGTTTTCAAAACTAAACATAATCTTTTTACTATACACTTATAAAATATAGTTTATAAACTTTTGTATAGGTAGTATTAGATTATTTTAAAAAAAAAGGCCCGTAAAACGGGCCTTTAATCGACTTAGTGAAGTATTATTATTTCTTAACAAATCTCATTGTTTTGGAAGCACCTTCAGTAGAAGCTTCTAAAAAGTAAATTCCAGTGTTAAGGTTACCTAAATCAAGACTGTAATCGTTAGATTGGATTGATTTTCTGATAATTTCTTTTCCTGTCATATCAATCACTCTGATTCCTGAAAGGACTTCATTAGATTTGACAGAAATAAACTGATCTGCAGGGTTTGGATACATCGTTAACTCTACATTCACATCATTTATAGATAATGTTGAAGTGTATACAAGATAATTTCCATTTCCATCTACAGCAGATAATGCTGTTAAATCTTCAGTAACTACATCTTCAACTACAGTAACTGAAAAATCTGCGTTGGTAGTTGCATCCTTAGAAACAAAATTATCTCCACACCAACCATTGGCATTGTGATGGTAAGCTACATTATATGCAGTTGTTGAGTAAAATGGTACAGTCATAAAGTCTGAAAATACTCCATTGGTGTTTGTAGTCCAATCTCCCAATGAATAACATCCACCACCAACAGTTCGCACACCATACTGACCATCAGAATGATCTGGGTGATGACCATTTATAATAACAGTTACATTAACAACTGCACTAGCTTTGGTCGTAGCAAATGATGAACCAGAATCTCTGTCTAGAACCACAAGTTCTTGTGTAATTGAATTAACATTAGCTGTATAACTAAATTCTGCATCAGCTGCTAATGTATTACCTGAGCTATCATTTGCAGTCGTATAACCAGAAGTTACATCAGTAGTAACTAATTTATATTGAACAGTTGACCCGTCTTTGGCTAGTGTTAAATCTCCAGTCCAAATTCCATCACTATTACCATCTGTGAGGGGGTTACTAATTGTGTAAGTATTACCTCCATCAGTTGAGTAACTTATTGCTAAAACCTCTCCTCCAGCAGCGTCAAATAATGCACCTGCATTATTTGCATCTACGCTAAAACTAGCAACGGTATTATTTGAAGGTGCATTCCAAGCAAATAAGTTATCCCAATAGAAAATTGAAATTGACCCTTGTGGATTTGGCTCAAGCTTTATACCATCTACTGAATTTATTGCAGATGCCGCAAAATCAGCGACTGGAATGGTTAAAGTTCTCCATCCAGCAGCTCCTGCCGCAATTGTATAATCTACTTTTACTTCTCCAGCTGCTAGTAAAGCAAAGCCTAAAGTAGCGTCTGCTGCAAGTTCTGGAACCCAAACATCCAAGTTAATATTTGTGTGTCCAGAAAAATCAATAGCGCCATTAGGTGCAGAGCCACCACCATTCCAATATGAACCAATATAGTTTGCTGCTTTTTGTTTTACCATCTTGTCATCGGCTGCAAAATCTATTACCACAGTTTCACCTCCATTTGACCATCCTGCTCTAATTTCGTTAACTGACCAATCTAAGCTGTTTGCATAGTGATCTGAGAAAACATTTAAAACATCTGCAGTATTATGAGTTGGAGTTGGAGCAGCAGTTGCAGGAGCTGGGTCACCAGCGATAACAGCACCGTCAGTAAAGGTAATGTCATCATAATATCTAGTATCTGATTTTTTGTGATTACCAGTCCCATAATTAGTAAATAATACTATTAAACCATAATCTCCGTCAGCTACCGCAGCACCACCTTTATCTGTTGATAAATCAATTGTGACTGATTCCCAACCTGTTCCAGAGACTGGAAAACTAAATTCATGTATGGGAGCGCCATCTACTCCTTGTTCGAGCTTAAGCATTCCGGTATAACCTCCAGGACCAGTATCACCTGTATGGTCAGACCAAAGGTCAAAGGTTACAGTTTTACCAGGTCCTGCTGAGAAGTAATTTTGACCCATAGCATTGGTTAACTTGATTTGAGCATTTTGCCAATCATTTCCGGAGTCATTATATACAACTTTAAGATATTTATTTCCAGCATCTTCATCAATAGTAACTACAGTACCCGCATCCTCTCTGATTGTCCAGTCTGCTCCATTTACAGTCCAGGCCTCATCAAAAGTAATTGGGCTTGTTTGCGCACTCAGTGATAGAGTTATGAATAACGCAAATAAAGTATACAAATATTTCATATTTGATTAATTTTAGATTATTAAGTTTACAAATTAATAACATTAGATGGAATTAATCACTACAATATAACTATACAAAAATGATACATAACATAGTAAAAGGGATAAAAAAATAGATTATATAATTAATGAAAAAATTAGGAAATCGTTGAATAAAAACTAATGATTTCTAATTTTTGTTTAGAATTTTAATTACCTGAAAGCCAAAATCTCCCCTAAGTCGAATAAAATGCATCCCATTTTGTAAATTTTTTGAATTGATTTTAACTGTTTTCCCCCCTACATTTCGTTTTTCAATCAATTTTCCTGAAATATCATAAATGAAAATATCATTTATTTTGGAGGATAATGATTTCAAGTGCCATTCTCCGTTTGAAATGTAATAATTGATAAAATTATCATCACCATTAATAGTCTCTGATAATAATACAGAACCCGATGAGTTTTGGTAAACTCTTATATAATCAATTTCCAAAGAATCTTCAGTAAAATTTGGGTCAATATTTCCAGCACCTTTATTACCTCCTAAGGCCAGGTTAGCAATTAGAAAGAAATTATCAAAAAATGGCATTGTGTTGTTTGTAGACATAACCCAATATTGAGAATCATTAAGATACGCTTTAAGTGAAGTTGGCGTCCAATCTAATCGAAAGGTATTGAAACTTGATGTTAAAGTGGAATTATTAACAGAAAGGCCATATTGAGCATTACCATCTGAATACCAGTGAGCGGTACTCATATTTACTTGCTTATTTGAAAACTGCTCAATAACATCTATTTCTCCACATTGTGGCCAAGACACTTCATCAATATTGGACCCCAATAACCAAACAGCAGGCCAAGTCCCAGCTGTTGATGGAAGTTTTGCCCGTATTTCGATTCGGCCATAGGTAAAGTCAAATAAGTTTTTTGTTTTGACACGTGCCGATGTGTATGAGTTTCCAGATTTTACAGCAGTTATTTTTAGTATCCCATTTTCTTTTCTCACATTTTCAGAATTATTAGTGTAAGACTGAGCTTCAAAATTTCCCCATCCCTGCGACCCAGTTCCTAAGTCATATGTCCAATTTTCATAGCAGAGTTCTCCATCCTCAGTAAATTCGTCAGCCCACACTAGCACATAATTTGATCCAGAAGGAACGTTTCCTGTTAAATTACTATCACATGGCTCTGGAGGCCCATTTAGACTGTATAATGTGATATCATCAACGTAATAAGTAAAACTTGAACTACCATTTCCAGTTACTCCCAAATCAAAAATAAGAACAATTCGGTCATAGATTTCATTTGGAATTTGAGAGAAGTCAAATGTGAGTGTTTCCCATTCGTTATATTTTGTCATTGTGACTTCTTTCTCATAATTAATGTTACCATTTGAAGAGTTTTCAACTTTCAGTAGTAGTTTAGTGTTAAATTTCGATGAACGGACTTTTATTGAAAAAACGTCATTATTTAAAAAATCCATTGAAGATTCAAGTGTTAAGTAAGCGCCAGCCCAATTTTGACCAGCCCCTTTAATCATTCTACCAACCTTACTAGATGGGTTTTCCGAATCAATGTATGGATTTGAGACTGTTGAAAACGAAGCTCCGGCGAAAACAGACCATGAAGTTGTAGTTTCAAAATCAATTGGTAAGGTTTGTGAATTAAGAGTGATAAGCAAGCCAAATAGTAGGGAAGGTGAAAGGCTGAACAGTTTTTTCATGATAATATATTATAATTCAAAAATATACGTTGGTCAAACTAAAAAAAAAATAATTTGCCTATACAACCATACATCATTTATGATATAAAAAGATTAAATTTTAGTAAAAAAAATTATTAGTTTAAAATTAAAGTCGATTAAATTTATATTAGCTCGTGGTTATTTTCAGATTATTATTTAACAATAAATTTAAAAAATACTTAATTTTTAGGTATATTAATTTTATGAATTACTAAAGTCGGTTTTTAAATGAAAGTCCATTCCAAGCCTTCAGTATTTTATATACTAATTCTAAGTATATGTTTGATTTCCATCTCTTTTGAGCTAGAAGCTCAAGATTTATATTCAGGTGTAGTAATTGATGAAAATAGTAGTCCTATAATTGGGGCCTCCGTATTTTTAAAAAATTCAACCATTGGAACCCAAACTGATTTTAATGGGAAATTTAATTTAAAAGCAGAGATCAGCGATACAATCGTAATAACTTATATTGGATTTAAGGACCAAGAATTTAATTTGACTTATGAAAAGGATTTAGGAATCATTACTTTGATTGAAAATATAGATGAGCTAAATGAAGTTGTTGTAGTTGGTTATGGAAATCAAATAAAGGAGATATTAACAAGCTCGGTAAGTTCTGTTAAAGGAGATGATTTAACAATTGAACCTATTATAAATGCAAACCAAGCTTTGCAAGGTAAGGCAGCTGGAGTTCAAATTATTGCTTCTGATGCCCCAGGTGCAGGTTCCCAAGTAATAATTCGCGGTCTTGGCACGATTCAAGGTGGTCGAGAACCTCTCTATGTAGTTGATGGGATTTTAACAAATAACATCAACAATATCAATACATCAGATATAGAAACTATTAGTATTTTAAAAGATGCCGCTTCATTAGCTATATATGGAAACAGAGGGGCTAACGGAGTTGTAATTGTCTCCACAAAAAAAGGGCATGAAGGGAAATTTTCAATTAATGCTAATAGCAGTTTTGGATTTAGAAATATCAGTAAAAAAACTTTAATGGCAGATACTAATTCTTTTGTAACATTTAGTAATGAAGCAATATTTTGGAATTTATTATCCGATTCTAATCCATATAATGATAATAGTCTGAGCTATTTTTTTCCTACCAACCAATTATATAATACAAACTGGATAGAGGAGATATCGCAATTAGGGATAATTACTAACTATAATATATCGGCTTCTGGTGGTCAAAATGATATAAAATCTTTTACAAGCTTTAGTTTAAATCAAGAAGAGGGTATTTTAATAGGTAACGATTTTGAACGAGCTACTTTTAGAAGTAACATAAACTTTAAGGTATCAAACAAAATTGATTATTCTCACAACATTAGTATACAATTAGCAAATACTACACCTAAATCTTTTGGGGTTTTTACAAGTGCATATAAACAATCGCCTATTATTCCTGTTAGAGACGAAAATGGAAGATATGGTTCCTCCATTGCATTTAACAATGTAGCTAACCCAGTAGCACAATTAGATCTCCAAAATGAAAGGCAACGTTACTTAAAGCTACAAGGATCATTCAAGTTAGACTACAAAATTATTAAGCCCCTGGTATTGACTTCACGATTTTCAATTGAAACAAACTATAATCGCTTTTATAATTTTGATAATAGATTAGCAACATTTTTATCCCTTGAGCCTGGGAATACGGTTAATAATTTTCAACCTACTGACCCTGACTCGCCTGAAATCCCTGAAAATATTTTGAGTGTATCTCACAATAATGACTACCGCTGGTTTTTTGATAATTATCTTACGTACAATAAAACTTTTATTGAAAAGCACAATATTGATGTAACTTTAGGAATCGTTGCAGAAGCCAATAAATATGAAAGCCTTTTTGGCTCTAGAATCAACGTTCCTGAAGATTCGAACTTAAATTTTAATCTTAATTTGGGGAATAATGATGACGGGACTGAAGAGTCAGGCGGAGGTTTTTCTGAAGAAAGAAAGTTATATTCCTACATTTCAAGATTAAACTATGTTTATAACAATAAATATATTTTCAATGCTTCTTACAGAAGAGATTCTGCTAATTTCTTCACTAAAAAATATAGGCATGGGAATTTCTTTGCATTTAGTACAGGATGGTTAATGAGTGAAGAGGACTTCATGGAAAATAGTTCTTTCGATAAACTTAAATTTAGAGTTAGCTATGGAGAATTGGGTAATTCCCAAATACCCCGACTAAATATAGTGAGATTTAATCAAGGTTTTCCTTACCCATTTGGACCTGGACAAAATATACAACAAGGCGGCACAATCACTGCTACTATACAAGAGGATTTAAGCTGGGAAACAACATGTGAATACAATTTTGGTTTTGAATTTAGCCTACTGAATTACAAACTAAATGGTGAAGTAGATTTATATAAAAAAATTAATGAAAATGCAATCTTACCTATAGAGTTACCTGACACTTTTGGCTTTGATTCTTTTTTGTCGCACATTGGTGAAATTTCTAATAGAGGTGTTGAACTAAGCATTAATTGGAACGATAAATTGAATGACAATTTTTTCTATAGTATTGAATCAAATATAGCTTATAACAAAAATGAGCTTTCTAAAATTTCAAACCAATTTTTTGCGAATCAAATTGGAGGTGGTATAAATAATGGGCAATACACAAAAAAGGTTTCATTAGGACAACCATTAGGGAGCTTCTTTCTGTACAAGGTGGCAGGGATTGATGATAAAGGTCAGTTTGTTTATAAAGATTTTAATGGTGACCAGGAAATAAATGAAGAAGATAGACGCTTTTTTGGGTCATTCATTCCATCAATAACTGCAGCGTCAAATTTTAAAATTGAATTTGAAAATTTTGATTTTAATCTAAATGTATACGGGAGCTTTGATAACAAAGTATATAATGGAAAAAAAGCTCAACGCTTTGGAAATGAGAATATAGAAAAATATGTTTTTAATAATCGGTGGACAACTGCTAGACCAAGCAACACTACTCCAAGAGCTTCTAATTCCATACCACTTTCATCAAATTATTTTTTAGAATCTGGTGATTTTTTAAGAATAAATAATATCACAATAGGCTATACATTTGAAAGTACAAAATCAAAAATATTCAAAAAAATAAGAACATACGCAACAGCAAAAAATCCTTTAATGTTTAAGAGGTTTTCAGGGTTTACTCCAGAGTTACCAGGAAGTCCTCTAGGATTAGCTGGAATTGAGTTAGATGCATATCCAACACTAAGCTCTTATTTTTTGGGAGTTAACCTTTTATTTTAAATTATTTACTAACCAAATGAAAAAAAGTTTTAACAAATCAGTATTTTACTTCTTAATTACCCTGTTGGTTATTCATTTTTCCTGTACTGATAAATTTTTAGAAATAAGTGCTAACGAAATTACAATTGATGGAATCACATCTGAGCAAGCAATCGAATTAGTAAATAGTACATATAATATTTTATTGTCATGGCAGGTTAGCTCCTTTTCATGGAATGCCATAACTAGCATTTCGAGTGATGATGCTGATAAAGGCAGTGACCCGGGAGATACAGGTGCAGATAAACATCTCTTTGATATTTTAGCTCACGATGCAACATCAATTTCAGTTGCTGAAGTTTGGGAAGGGCATTATAAAGGAATACAACGTGCTAATCAAGCAATTAATAGGATTAAGCTTTTTGAAGATTTAGATTACGAATTAAAAATTAGGCTTATTGGCGAAGCAAAATTTCTAAGAGCACTTTTTTATTTCAGGCTTTTACAAACTTATGGGGGGGTTCCCATTATAAATGAAACTCCTGATATTAATTCTCCAATTGAAGTCTTGCTTAGAAGAGCGTCCAAAGTTGAAGTTTTTGAATTTATTGAAAATGATTTGATTGAATCTATAAATGTATTACCTGAAAAAAGTGAATATCCTGACAATCAACTAGGTCGTGCAACTAAAGGAGCAGCCAAAGCCCTATTAGCTAAAGTCAGTATGTATCAAAATAAATGGGAAACAGTACTTGAATTAACAAGTGAAGTAATAAAATCTGGTGAATATAATTTAACTCCTAATTACGAGGATATTTGGAGAGAAATAGGAGAAAATAATCAGGAGTCAATTTTTGAAGTCCAGGCAAAGGGTGAATTACCATCTGTCGGAGTAGACCAATATAGTTTGACTCAAGGCGCAAGAGGAGAAGGCGGTTGGGGCTGGGGGTTTAATGTACCAAGCGAGAACCTTTTAAATTCTTATGATCCTAATGATTTAAGAAAAGATGCCACTATTATTTTTAGGGGAGAAACTCTTTATGATGGGAGATTTGTGCCTGAGACAGTTGTTAATCCAATGTATAATCAAAAAGCTTACTCAAGCGCATTTACAGATTATCAGCAAACAGGAAAAAATATTAGAATTTTAAGATATGCAGAAGTGTTACTTATGAATGCTGAAGCTGCAAGCCAACTTGGAGGTGATGTTTCAGGTCCTCTTAATCAAGTAAGAAATAGAGCAGGATTAGAGTCTATAATTAATCCTTCACAATTTGATGTTTGGAATGAAAGAAGGTGGGAGCTTGCTTTTGAACATGACAGGTATTTTGATTTGGTTCGTCAAGGTCGAGCTGAGACTATATTACAATCTTTAGGAATTCCTTTTGTTGCAGGAAAACATGAATTATTTCCAATACCTAATGTACAGATAGATTTGAGTGATGGAATATTACAACAGAATCCAGGATGGTAATAAAATTAACTATGAATTTAAATTCATTAATTTATAGAGTGTATTTTTCAATTTTTATGATTGTTGGCGTTATCTCATGTGATAACCCCAATGATATAGACCCTCCTCCAGCAGATATTGGATTCGTACCTGACAAAATTATTGAAGTCATTCCGTTCGAAGATTTACTTGAACTAACCCAAGAAAAAACATTTAAATATTTTTGGGATTTTGCTGAACCTATAAGTGGGTTAGCTAGAGAAGATAGTAGCCGCCCGAATATTATAACTACAGGCGGGTCAGGTTTTGGAATTGCAGCATTTCCAGTTGCTGTTGAAAGAGGATGGGTAACAAGAGACGACGCAGTAATTAGAATGGAAACTGTTTTATCTTTTCTTGAGGGAGCTCAAAAATACCATGGTGCGTTTTCTCATTGGTATGACAATTCTGGAAATACAATACCATTTAGCACTTTAGATGATGGAGGAGATATAGTTGAAACTGCTTTATTAATACAGGGTTTATTAATTGCCAGACAATATTTTTCTGAAAACAATACAAAGGAAACAGATATACGTAATAGAATAACCACACTATGGGAAGGTGTGGAGTGGACATGGTATACACAAGGGCAAAATAAAATTACATGGCATTGGTCGCCATTAAATAATTTTGATATAAATCTTGATGTAAGAGGTTGGAATGAATCTTTAATCGTTTATGTTTTAGCTGCCTCTTCTCCAACCTTTCCAATTAATATCGACGTTTATAAGGATGGATGGACATCAAATGGTAACATAATAAATACTGGAACATTCTATGATATATATTTACCTCTTGGTGAAAATTTTGGTGGTCCGTTATTTTTTTCTCATTATTCTTTTATAGGACTAAATCCTAAAAACTTATCTGATCAATACACAAATTATTTTGACCAAAATAGAGCTCATTCACTTATCAACTATCAACATTGTGTCGAAAATCCTTTAGATTATGATGGTTATAATGAGGTAAGTTGGGGAATAACTGCAAGTACTAATTATAATGGTTACTCTGCTCACAGTCCAACAAATGATTTAGGTGTAATTGCCCCAACAGCTTCACTATCATCATTCCCATATACACCGTTAGAGTCTAAAAAAGCCCTAGAAAATTTCTATTACAATTTAAATGATAATTTGTGGGGTGAATATGGATTTTACGATGCTTTTTCAGTACATTATAACTGGTACTCTGATAAATATATAGCAATTGATCAAGGTCCAATTTTATTAATGATTGAGAACTACAGATCACAATTATTATGGAATTTATTTATGCAAGATCAAGATATAATAAGTGGGTTAACCAATTTAGGGTTTAACTTTTAACTAAAGCTCAATCATTATGAAGCAAAAAACATTATTCTTAAATGATTTTCCTAAACCAAAAGCTTATTTTGCAAGATGACTAAATGATGAAAAGATTAATTTATTTTTTGAATTATTCAACTGTATTATTAATACTGTTGATTTTTGTGTCTTGCGAAGATGAATTCAATAATTTTCCAGTTATAAATTACAGTCCTTGTGATGATAGTAATGTGATTATTAATCCAAATATAATCAGTGATTTCGAATGCCAATCTAATTTTTTCTTAAATGATGTTGTGTCACTTAGGAATCCAACCGAAACCCCCTTAAATTCAAGTAAGTTTGTTGGAATGTATACAGACACTTCAAATCCAACAGATTTTATTGGGATTGATATTGACGGTGCGATTGATTTATCAAAAAACTCTGTATTTAAAATTAAAGTAAAAACCGAAATTTCTGGAGAACTAAGGGTTATGTTAGATGGAGGAGCCTCAAATCCAGTATTTATTTCTAAAGATGTTGAAGGTAATAATGGTTGGGCAATTTATAGTTTTGATTTTAGTTGGAGACAAAATGAAAATCATAAAGAATTAAAAATTTTCTTTAATTATGGTCAGGAAATTTTGGGAGGTATTCCAAATGTATACTACATTGATGATTTAATTTTCGATACTTATGTGGACCCATGTCAAAATGTTCAGCAAATCTCAACTGTGATAAGTGATTTTGAGTGTCAACAAAATTTTGAAATAATAAATAACTCAAATAATTTTCAAGTTATTAGTAATCCATATCCTGATGAAATAAATAATAGTGTTTTTGTTGGTGTATTCATTGATGATGGCACTAATTTATCTGATGCATTAACTATTGGTTTAGGTGAAAGTCTTAACTTAAGTGAAAACCCCCAACTACACATAAAAATTCATTCCTCAATTAAAGCTCCATTACTAGCAAAGCTACGTGGTGGTTCATATCAACAAAACATCTATAGTAATATTGTTAAAACTGGAGAATGGATAAATTATATTTTTGATTTTAGCAATGCGGATTACAAACATACAACCTTGGAAATATACTTTAATCATGGAGTAAGTAATGGCCCCTCTGATCAAATTTTCTACGTAGATGAAATAATGTTTCTACCTGCACCTTGCGATGAACCACTCATTGAAGATTGTTCTGGAATAGTTCCTGACTTAAATATTATTAGTAATTGGAACTGCCAACAAAACTTCGGGATCGAAAATTCTATTCCAATAGTTTCTAATCCATTAATAAGTTGTGAAAATAGAAGTCAATCTGTTGGAAAGTATACTGATAATGGTTTGGAGCCATGGGATGCCTTCATTCTTAATTACGGAACTACAATTGACTTAAGTAATTTTAACAAATTGAAATTTAAGCTTTACACATCGTCATCTATTCAAGTTTTGGCGAAAATTGAGGGCGGATCAGCTGTTGAAAAATGGTCTGATTTTAGCATGGTTAGCTCATGGCAAGAATTTAGTTATGATTTTAGTGATTCCATTTCAAATGGAAATACAACCTTAGTTTTATTTTTCAATGCCGGGCAAAATAATGGTTCTTCAGAAGATATATATTTTATTGATGAGCTTAGATGGGAAGAAGATTAGGCCTAGGTACTTATAATTTCAATTATTGTAATTTAATTGGGTGAGTTATATAATCAAATAATTAAAATAATTTATATCAATTCTCAAAAAACATCTCTATTTAAACAATGAATAAAGACACATTTACATTTGCACTTTTATTTTCGTTTTTAATTTTTAGTTGTGCAAAAAATACAAATACTAATCAATCAAATAATGATATCTACACAAAGGTAGATTCATTAATGAGCTTAATGACTATTAAAGAAAAAATTGGTCAAACAATAATGTATAGTGGAGATTGGGATGTCACGGGGCCAGTAGTAAGTTCAAATAACATGACACTTTTAAAAAATGGAAGTCTTGGTGCAATGTTAAATGTTTATTCAGCAAAAAAAACAAAAGAATTACAAAAAATTGCTGTCGATGAAACAAGACTTGGAATCCCTTTATTGTTTGGATATGATGTAATTCATGGCTTTAGAACAATATTCCCTATTAATTTAGGGCACGCCTCTAGCTGGGATGTTGAAGATATTGAAAATTCAGCACGTATTGCTGCAGAGGAAGCTTCTTCAGAAGGCTTACATTGGACATTTGCTCCTATGCTGGATATTGGACGTGATCCGCGCTGGGGAAGGGTTTCAGAGGGAGCTGGAGAAGATGTGTTTCTTACGAATGAAATTGCTACTGCATATATAAAAGGGTTTCAAGGACAAGATCTCTCAATGCATAATACAATTTTGGCTTGTGCAAAGCATTTTGTAGGTTATGGAGCTGCTCAAGCTGGCAGAGACTATCATACAGTGAATATGGGGGAAGATGAACTTAGAAATGTTTACTTACCTCCTTTTAAAGCTGCCGTAGATGCTGGAGTTGAAACCTTCATGACGGCTTTTAATGAAATTAATGGAGTACCCGCGACAGGAAATAAGTTCATTTTTAGAGATATTTTAAGAGATGAGTGGGGTTTTAATGGATTTGTTGTAACAGATTATACAGCAATCAATGAATTAGTCCCACACGGATTTGCTGAAAATGAAATGCATGCTGCTGAAATAGCGATAAAAGCAGGAATTGATTTAGATATGATGAGTGGAGCCTATAAATCTTATTTGGAGAAATTAGTCCATGAAAATAAAATAAGTGTTGATTTAATTAATGACGCATGTCGAAGAATTTTAATCTCAAAATTTAAATTAGGCTTATTTGATGATCCATATAGATATAGTGTTGAGGAAAGAAAAATAAATACTATTTATAAGCCTGAATTTCTAGAAGCTGCACGAAAATCAGCTGCTATGTCTTCTGTTTTATTGAAAAATAATGATGATGCACTTCCATTGTCAAAAACTGAAACAATCGCATTGATTGGACCATTAGTAAAGGACAAAGAAAATATCATCGGAAACTGGGCTGCAGCAGGTGATAGAAAAGGAAAAGCAATCAGCATATTTCAAGGCATAAAATCATATTTAAATGACGCTAATATTTTATATGCAAAGGGGTGTGATATAAATACGAATAATAAAAGTGGATTTAAAAAAGCTATATCCTTAGCTAAGAAAGCAGATAAAATAGTATTGGTTATGGGTGAAAATTATCATATGAGTGGCGAGGCTGCGAGTAGAACCAATATAAAAATTCCTGGAATTCAAACTGAACTAATTAAAGCTTTGAGAAAAGAAGCCCCAAGCAAACAGATTATTTTGATTTTAATGAACGGGCGTCCTTTAGACTTATCGGAAGAAGATTCTTTAACTGACGCAATACTAGAAACATGGTTTCCAGGAACAAGCGGAGGATATGGTGTAGCTGATGTTTTATTTGGGGAATACAACCCATCAGCAAAACTTCCTATAACATTTCCTAGAAGTATTGGACAGGTACCTATATATTATAATGTAAAAAATACAGGAAGGCCAATCCCATTGGATAACCCAAAAGAAGATTATAAGTCTAATTATATTGATTCGCCAAATACCCCTCTATACCCTTTTGGACATGGATTGAGTTATACTAATTTTGAATATTCAGATATTACACTATCATCTAATAAGATTGGAGTCTCTGATACTTTATTGGTTTCAGTAAATATTAAAAATACTGGAAATTATGATGGTCATGAAGTAGCCCAGTTATACATTCATGATAAAGTCGGTAGTATTACAAGACCTGTCAAAGAACTTAAGGGCTTTGAAAAAATATTTTTGAAAAAGGGAGAAATTAAAACAGTTAAATTCAAACTTACCTCCGAGGACTTAAAGTTCTTTAATGGTATTGAGTTTACAGCTGAAGCTGGGGAATTTGAAATAGCAATTTCTGGAACTTCTGATTTTTCTTTTATGAATTCATTTGAATTAATTAGGTAATTTTTTAAAAAAACCCACCAATTTGGTGGGTTTTTAACATTATTATGTGTGTTTACTTGATTAACTTAGTAGTGGCTTCTTTATTGCCAGCGTTTAATTTTACAAGATAAACTCCTTTTGAAAGGCCAGTAACATCTAAATCAAAATTCTCCTTGTTTGGATTAGCCTCCATCATTTTCTGCCCTGTTAAATCGTAAAGTCTAACTTGATCTACAGAAATAGATGTATTAATATTTACAATATCAGTTGCAGGGTTAGGATATAATGATAATTCAAAGCCTTGGATTTCGCCAACTGAAGCAGTACTATCAGCATAGAAATACAAGTTTGCTACATAAACAAGAGGAAGAATTGCTCCACTATTTAAATCGTTGCTGTATTTGAACTGTTTTATTGTTCCTCCAAAAGTACCCGCCGGTAAAGTAGCTAACTCAATATCTACTTGATTCCATCCAGCTTGAAGTGCAATAGGTCCACTTCTAGGCTCTGGATTGGATCCATCTAAGGGGAAAATAGCTAAAGTCTCACCACCATTTTCACTCCAAACATCTGCATGAAGGTGAGTCATGGATGAAACATCAGTTTCAGTCAAATCGTGACCTTGATAGTTTAATGTTTTCATTTTAAGAATCTCCTCACCATTAATAGTTTCAAGTGACGTTTGAGTTGCTTGACCCCATCCTGGGTTAACATTAGTAATAGGGACACCTGAATTATAATGAGCACTTATAACTGACATTACATCTGCTGCTGCATGAGTTGGAGTTGGTGCAGCTACTGCAGGAACTGCATCACCTTCTACTACGTCTCCATTGGTCCATGTAACATCATCTATATAAAATGTATTAGCTGCGGGTGCATCAGCTCCACCACCCCAATGAAATATTAAAAGTTTAATTAACCCTTCAGGTGAGTTTCCTTGACCTGAACAATTTCCATTATTTGGGTTTCCGACGCTACAATCACTCAAGTCAACAGAAATTGTCTCCCATGTATTATCCCCAGCTACAGCAAATCCTTTTTCTGTATTTCCAGATGAACCTCCTTCAAGTTTTAACATATAACCTTTGGTACCCGCATCAGCACCATGGTCACTTTTAAATTTGAAGGTTACTGTACCACCAGTGATTTTTGCAGTCCCTACTGGAACTTCAAATCCACCGTGATTGTCCCAACCGGATGGGTCGCCATAAGAAATCTGAAGAACTTTACCTGCTCCATCTGGATTATTAACAATAGCACCAGTTGCTAAGCCACCGATAACTAAATCTGAACCAGTAAGAAATGAATCATCTTCAAAAGTTGCAGTTGTTGTTTGGGCATTAACAAAAGCAAAGGTTGTCAATGCAATAAATAAAAAGTATAAATTTTTCATATAATATATTATTTTGACAACAATATTACTAAATAAATAAATTGGATCGGAAAAAAATGATTTATAAAGAATCAAAATTGATTTATTTAGAACAATCTTTACACAGATTTTTGTTTCTTCTTTGCTGTCTGACGCTATTTTGATGAGGTAATGTTAAGTAAAGAATTTTTGATTTATTACTAAATCATCTGATATTTAGAAGTTTTTTAGAACAAATGAGTAGATGTCGAAAATTAAAATTGTATTAATAATTTTTATAATTCTTCCTCTTGTATGTTCATCACAAGAAGTGACAGTTGGATCTGGAAGCTACACAACTCAGTTTCCAGGAACAGACAACGCTGGTCGAAACGGATATCCAAGTGGAACCCCTCAAGTATCTGGAAGTGCTCTATCTCAACCCATTCCAACAAACGACTGGTGGTCTTACCTGTTAAAAGAAAACCACGTAAGTAATTTATTTAATTATCCTCTTACAATGAAAACCACGACTAGTGGTTTAGTCATGACTTATATTCCTTTTGGAGTCATTGGTGATCAAGAAACGCTTTTAATTGGAGTTGAAGGGCTAAACAGTCCTAGAGCCACGGTTTCTAATCACTCTGACTGGACAGTCACAATGAGTTGGGATAATAATAATCATAATTTTAATGCCACTTCAGGGATTGGAATGCCTTTTGTTTACTTTACTAAATCTAGCAATGACACAGCACGTGTTGAAGTAAAAAATGGAAGTGTTACAATTTCAGACGAAACTTTAATTGTGAGCAATGCACAACATGGAGCCGATTATGCTATATATGCTCCTAATGGAAGTGTTTGGAGTCAATCTGGAAATGTTTACACGTCAAACCTCAATGGAAAAAATTATTGGTCAGCTGTCATGCTTCCCCAAAATAATTCGGATGCAAATTATTTTGCAAGTAATTACAAAAAATATGCTTATGTATTTCCAGAAAATACCGAAGTAAGTTGGCAGTATAATGAAACTAATAGTAATTTAAAAACACAATTTAATGTGTCAGTTTCAGTAAAAGAGGGAAGTAATAACACTATCCTACAAGGTCTATTGCCTCACCAATGGTCTAATTTATCACAAGACTCACCCATACCAGATGTTGACTCATATGAATCTATTCGTGGTGAACTAAAAATGTTAGATGGAAATTTTTTTGAAGTTGAAAATACTTTCTTGGGAATTCTTCCAACACTACCATATTTAGCAAACTACAGTGATACTTTTAGTCCATCTAAACTCGAGGAAAAAATCAATTTAATTGAAAATGACGGTTTAGCCGAATGGACTGATTCATATAACGATGGTCAAATGATGAATCGATTAATTCAAACTGCAAGGATTGCCAACAAAACAAACGATATTGAAGCATTAGATAAAATTATTAATACAATTAAAAATCGACTGGAAGACTGGTTAACATACCAATCAAATGAAGTTGCATTTTTATTTTATTATAATCAAGACTGGACAACACTATTAGGCTATCCTGCTGGTCATGGTCAAGACTCAAATATAAATGATCATCACTTTCATTGGGGTTATTTTATCCATGCTGCAGCATTTCTTGAACAATTTGAACCAGGATGGGCTAATGAATGGGGAGATATGATAGATATATTAATTAGAGATGCTGCGTCACGAAACAGAAATGATGATCTTTTCCCTTTTTTAAGAAATTTTAGTCCTTATGCAGGTCATGCCTGGGCGAATGGGTTTGCAACTTTTCCTCAAGGGAATGATCAAGAATCCACTTCTGAAAGTATGCAGTTTAATTCATCCCTAATTCATTGGGGATCCGTTACTGGAAATGATGAAATTA